>JAHJGZ010000106.1 GCA_018823795.1 Candidatus Omnitrophota bacterium | reverse complement strand
TGCTTTATTGCCTGTTTCTTGAGATCTGCAATAACCGTCTCTTGCGCACTTACTTTAGTCTTTAATGCTTGCACTTCATCAGTATTTAATTCGTAGCGCGTCTCAAGAGCTTTTATACGTTCTGCTACTGCTGCTAATACCGACGGTTTCATTGCAGCTTGAACATCTCGTGCATACTTTTCTAATGCTACTTTCTTTGCCGCTGCAACGTCTCGTGCTTCAACAATAGCCAATTGAGCATCAATCAAGTCATGTAAGCCAACCGCTTCTTTTCCGGTCAAATCGTGTGCATCTTTAGCCGTATTGATCTGTTGCCGTATTGTCTCAAGAGCTGCGGCATCTGCTGCATCCTCCACCTGCTGCTTAAAAGCATCTAAGGCAGACTCTTTTTCCTGTTCCAGTTTTTGCTTCCGTGCCGCTATTGCCTCTTCGATATCGTTAACATCGACTTCGGTAAACGTTAATTTTTCATGCAACGCAGTGAACTTCTCCTCTATCACCATTAATGCATCCTTACTCGCTGTTTTAATCTCATTAGTCAATTCTTTTAGTGCTCGTTGTTTATACATACGATGGAGGTTATGAAGTGAGCTTTCAATATCCCTGACCGCTGCTATTTCAGGTGGAGTGAAGGTGTACTGAGCTTGGAATTCTTTAAATCGTTTTTGTATGTCTACATACTGATCAAGGGTCGAAATAGCTATGACGAGATTCTTAAAAGTCTCTATCTGTCCGGCCTTCTCATCAGTTTCAAGAATTAATCTTTCTGTTAATGGTTTAACCGTCTCTTCTGCTAAACCTGGTATGCGTGGAAGTATCCCAAATGAATAATTTCTTCGCTCTGCTTTTGACAGTTTGGCATTATTTTCAAAAATTTTGATGACATCGATAACGGTAGTGGTCGGCACATCTTCACCTTCAGCATTCTTCCATTCCGTACGAGTCCCGAGCACTGCATATAAAGCAGGAAAATCTTTATCTTTAACTACTTCTATTTCTTTCCGTTGTGTTCGTAATAATTGTTCGGTTTCTTGGGCGCGAAGTTTTTCTTCCTTTATTACTTGTTGTATAAGCAATTTCATTAATGCTTCTACTGTTTCAGACAGTCCCTCGATTCGCGGGAGTAAGCCCAACGTCAGATTTTGTCTTTCCTTTTCAGGTTTTTTTGCATCTGCTTCAAAAAGTTTTACTGAATCGATTACCTGTTGACGCATGACGTCGCCGCCTTTTCGGTCTTTCCATACTCTGCGTCCTTGTAATACCGCATATAACGCATCAAAATCTTTTTCTGTGACCGCCTGTATTTCTCCCTTTTGTTTTTGTATCTGTTGTTCAACGGGGGTTATTTGCGGTTTTACCGCTATTTTTTGAGGAATAACCTTTTCTACGACATCCTCTTCTTTTACAATTCCTTTTAATATATTAATCTTTGTACGTAAGCCTGAAACTTGTGGTAATGTTTGTATCAATGCCGAAACAATGCCCGGATTTTCTTCTTTTTCAATAGCCTTAACATCCGCTCGTATCCTTTCCATGTCCTCACCAACATACGCCCTGCCATGAATATCAAACAATTCAGGCAATGCAGCAAGTACTGTATGCAACTGTGAAAAATCACGCACAGCCATAATTGCATCTTTTTGTGTCTTTACTATTTCTGCAATCGGTGGTCTTGCCGTCGTGTCACCTCTCAAATCTCTCATGCTTGCTGCTAAAGCAGCTTCTATCGCATCAGTTGTTTTTTCCAAGGCGTTTGATAAGATACGAACCTTCTCTACTAATCCTGGAATTTGGGGCAGTATTCCTGATACAAGGCCTTTTCTCTTCGCTGCCGATTTTTTGGCCTCTGTTTCAAAAAGTTGAACCACATCTATTATCTTTTCACAGGCTATCTCTTTACCCTTCGTATTTTTCCATATCGCACGTCCTTGTAATATCGTATATAAGGTATTAAAATCTTTAATTGCCTCAGCCTTAAGCTCAACCTCTTGTTGCTTTATTATTTCGATTCTCTGCCGAAGGTCACTTGTTGTTTTCTTTTTTTCGGTGAGCGCACCCGCTATTTGTTTCTGGTCATTCTTCGCCTTCGCTAACTCGCTACTAATGAAAGCGGCTTGGTCTCGTAACGTATCTTCTCGAGCAGGAACCCCTTTTGCAAGTTCTGCAATAAAGGATTGATAATAGACGCCGAGGTTATCCATCGAAACATCGTTTAATAAAGCAGATATTTTACTTTCAAAAATATCGGCATCATCGATGGCAAATTCCAATACTACTTGTACAACAAATTTATCTCCGTTGTGATAACTGTCATAAAGGGCATTGATAAATTTAATATAACGATGGTCAGGATCAATAGTCGTATGTTTTTTAATAAATGAGAAGTATTCATCAATAATGTCCTGCTGATCTGCATATTCCAAGAATCGCATAGCTTCACACGTAAGAGCAACCAAATGGCGCAGCACTCGATATTTTTCACTCTGTGCGGCTTCATCTGACGGGGCAATCAATGAACGATGCTGCCAGATAAGTTTTTCGTATATTTCATGAGCCAATTGAAGATCAAGCAGGAGTGCGTGATCAAAGGCAAGAACATTAAGGTTAATTTTTTGTTCACTTTCACTTTTAATAAAATCTGCTATCCAATGGCCGCCATGGAAAAGCCCTATAGGTTCATGAGAAGGAAAAATATAAGCTATCATCTCTTTACTAAACCATCCTGCTGACACCATGCG
>JAHJGZ010000105.1 GCA_018823795.1 Candidatus Omnitrophota bacterium | reverse complement strand
TTTTCCAACATAACCCAATCACCCGTATCTGATACGGTATTTTTACGAAAGCGATACAGCCCTTTTCGCAGTCTTTGCTCTTTATTCGTTCCCTGCTCAAGAAAACCTTGATCCTGAGGAAAGAGGAGTAGATCATCATCAGTTAATAACTGCACATCTTTCTTGGTTATTGACTTGATCCTGAGGGTATCTATGAGGGTTACTAGTTCTTCCCAACCCTTTTCTGCTGCTTTTCTTTCGCGAGGAATGACGAGCGTTTTGTCCGTACTTTCAAGATCTAAATATGCCATTACAGCGTTGATGAGTTGTTGTACTTGATCATCAGAAAGAGGCGTTCCTACGAGATACCATAGATCGCCATCTTCTAACAACTCGTAAGGCACATTTAATCTATAAATGCGATAATTTTTAGGCTCAGTATCACTATCCCAGACATCCCATAGCACGATAAGGTGAGTATCAGTCGCATCATACACAACACACACTGCATCATCTACAACAACGTCTCCCTCCTCATGCGGTATCGTCCGAATAGTTTTAAACAGTACCAGATCCCCTTTTTGTAATATTGGTAACGGCTTTTTGCTGAGGGGAATAAGGCTTTCGCTCTTCTTAACCTGTTTATCACGAAAATCTTCTTTTATTTTGAACATTGCTTTTTGGAGCCATTCTGCATCAATCGGATAACAGACTCCCTTTTCTGCAAAAGGCTCTCTAAAAACGCGACGTATAAACTGTTGTACCAGATTTGCCAACGGTTTCCCTTCGATTTGATTTTTGTTTGGAAATAAGGCTAATAATTCATCATTAACAAAAAGCGGATGCACAAGTGCTGCTTCATCGATGTCGGTATTTGCAGGCTCCTTTTTAAACGCATGCGTAAAAACTTTACCTCTCTGACTCATCAAAATTAAAATGGTGTTTCCTGCTATCTCTCTAAAAATACCCCATTCAGAAAACTCGTCACTGTAATCGAACATATCTCTGCCTTTGCGATAAATAAGTGTCCCTTCTTTTAATGCTTCCCACGGTATTCGTTGAACGTTATCCTCATCCTCCGATGCCCTTGCCATAAGCTCATTCCACGCTTCCTGCCATGATTTTCCTCCCACCGCATCAGGATAATTCGCAATGTCCCCATCGAATTTTTCTAATTTCGCCCATTCTGTAAAATCCTTTACCAGTTCCGCCAATCTCTTTGTGCCTATCTCCTCAAGGTCTCCTCTCTTTTTCTGAACCCATTTCCTGAACGCTTTTTTCTTATCGCTAGACAAATACCGCCAAAACTCATTTCGTATAGAATTAGTAATCCTTTTAATATAGTTTTTATTGTTCGTACCGAAATCACTATCTCCCCTTAAGACACGCGGGTCAGTTACGGCACGACATTGGTCGTCGAGGTCATCTTTCACCGATTGCCATATCTCGTCATACCAGAGAGCAAATTCTTCGTTGACACCGACCGTCTCGAGCATTGTCTCAAGTTGTGTAAAAAGAGCTGCGTCTTGCGTGAGTGCAGGTAGTGCCCTATCAATAAAGAGCGGATGCACTCGAATTTTATTGTCAGTAGATGCATCTTGAAGTCGCTCTTTCTTATAAAAAGAGGTGTCAACTCTCTGTTCATCATCTATATACGTCGTAATAAAGTATCCTTCATTTCCGTCTAAAGTGTCCGATCGCACAAAAATGCTCCATCCATACAAAGCATCACGCGAAGTATCTGTTGAAGATTCTTCGAGCAGAATAAGCTCACCGCCTTTCAAATCCTTCCACGGTAGTCTCGGCAAATTACTTGTTGATGCTAGTTGCTCCATGTCTTTCCATTTTTTTACGTATATCTCTCTAATTTGTTCGGGTATAACGGTAGGCTCAAATATTCCAAGATTTGACAGTCTCGTTAACTCTTTTACTATTTCCACCAAACGTTGGGCTTCGTCTTTTCCGCCCGAAAGAAATCCACCAGTTTCAGTCTTCTTTAGCTCCTTAATCTTTTTTAAAAGGTCTTCAAAGGTAATAATCGCATCGGCTTTGATCGGTTGAGACGATTCCACACGGTCAGTCACGCCAGTCTTAACAGTCCACTCCCAATACAGTCGTTTTGAATCAAGAATTCCTGAGTGAATCATGAATATAATCCCCATCGTTTCATCATTACGGAAGAGGATATCTCCCGGTTTAATATCACGAGGATCAAATTCCGTGCGCACCACATCTAATACTCTAAGCTGCTGAAGCCTCTCACTCATAAACTGTGTTACCGCCTCTAATCCTTTTTCTTCCCGAAATTCTGCTAACTTATCGAGTTTTTCATCCACCGTCGCCGTCGTAAAAGTTTTCTGAAAAAAATCGTCAATATACTGAACCATTTGCTCTCGTATTTTGTCAAGATCTTGTGCAGTAAACGTACTAAGGATGGACTCGTCCTCAACTTCAAAAAATCCCCGAATGACGGAAAAAATTGTTTCTACATCATCGACCGTCAATAATTTTAAATCATTAATCGGTTTAAATTCATCCCGTTGAAAATCCATTGGTGCCGTTTCTCTATCTTCGATAACATCTATTACCGCTTTTTGAAACAAATCAAAAGAAAGCGGGTCTTCATAATATTTCCTCAAAAAGGTATAGATACCGTCAACGAGAATAGAAATCTCTTTTAATTTACCGGCAGTTTTATTGTTAATAACATTATTATACCCAAGCGATAATCGATCTGTTTCCGATGTAAACCGTATGCTCTCCGCCTCAAAACCTGCACAAATTAATAAATCCTTAATGCTATCTTCCGTCATTCTTTTATCAAAAATTCCATCACGATATGGCATCGCATTATCATCAGTCCCGACCTTTAGAAGAAATGAAGACACGGTTTGATCTAATGCAAACCGCAATTGCCCAATAGATTTAACTATAATCGGAAAGCGGGGGTCGCTCGGCATGAACGCATTGTTCTCTTTCTTTTCATCGGTCCTCTTATCACCACTCGGCGATTTTACGGGGTCTATTTGCGTTAATACACGTTCCCTCGCCTCAAGTGTTATAATCCTCTTGTTGAGCATGTCCCATTGTCTCCCCTTCTTTTCAACTTCAGGATGGCGCAGGAGAATGACGGGTCCAGATGCAATCTCTTTAAAATCATTGAAAGTAATAGCTTTCATTGTGTCATTCATGCGATCTTTTTGGGTCATCGTATCGAAAACACCATCTTTCTGATTATAAAGCAACATTTGACATGTATTAGTTTCCTCATCTTTATGAGAGACGATATACACATGGTACGGAACAGTTGTGTCAAAAACAAGAGACCATAGTTCAAACGGCTCATTTTCCACTTTCCGGCTGCGGGCAACGTCCTTTAACTTCATCGCCTTCAAAAGGACATTTTTCAGCATGCTGCGCCGGGTACTTCTCTTAGCATCCCCCAATGCAAAACTATCAGAATTCATTATATAATCGTAAAAACTATTGTCTACTTCCTGTTCATCTCGCCACTTCGGATATTTTTTAGAAAATTCTTTTAGTAAGCTAACAATACTTTTTAAGTCTTTGGAGGAAACGAGTGGTTCTTTTCCTATTTCTTCCATTTCTCCATCAAGTTGATTTTGTGTCTTTTTTAATTCCGTTATCTTCTTGTTTATAATATCCCGTTCCACATTCTGCCTGGTATACATACGTTTATTTACCAAAAGGTAAACAATATCCGCTAAGGTACCATTCAAGATACCCAGATCGATTGTTTCATCCGCCACCTTTTTGAGTTCTTCGGTCAGTGCAGAACGTTCTTCAGGAGTCATCTGCTTCCATATTTCATTAAGAATGGATAGGGATGCTTTATAGATATCTTCGTTGTACGAAATCCCTAGTTTTTGTATCATCAATAAACTATCGATCGGCTGTTGCAGCGGTATTCCTTCAATGAATCTATTCCGCACATAGGTATCCCAAAAACGTGTTGCAATCTGCAAGGTACCATTCACCACCTTTGCAATCTCTTGTGGAGATAATTTTTCCTGCTCAATTCGAGCGATTATCGGAGTAAGTTTATCAAATACCGGAGGAAAAACTTCTTCGGTGAGTTTTCGAATCGCCTCTTCTATATCCTTCGGCCCTTCCTCGTCAATCTTTGCCTGTAACACGCGAAGTTGAAGTGCTAATGCATCCTCCTGTTGCTGTAACTTGCGAATATCGGTCTTGAGCAGCGCTCGCCGCATTTCAAGCTCTTGCATACCATCAGATACATCCCTGTCTTCGTTGCCACCACTTTTATCAACCGATTCTGCATTTTCTGTCGGTACGTGCCAAACCGTAGCCGGCCATCCCTTAAAGGTATAATTGGTATATTCCTGCTGTTCACGTCCGTTACACACAATATGCATAGTACCATTATGAATAGTCGTAGCCGTTATCCCATTCATATCAGGATGCGTAAACTCACCGACCCGATCCAACTTTTTTGCCATCATCTGTTCTGGTTCAGTACCAGGAACGGTCACCTCGAGTTCCTTACGTTCTTTTATTTCTATATCTTCACTGCCGCGTATAAAAGCAATGATTTTACTGGTATCACTATCAAAGCCGCTCTCATTTTCTACGTCACTGACAAAAATTACCCCACGCTCATCTTCGCTCGGCACACCGGGTTTATTCAATACTGCTCCGGAATCAAAAACAATTTTCAACTTATCCGGATCAATTATCGCAACATTTTTCCCATAGCTGATAATCAATTCTCCATTGGTATTGAATGACATATATATTCGGAAAAGATTTTTATATTCAACCATTACCATTTTCACCGGTTGTGCATAGTTATCACTGTCATTATATTTTGCTATTCTATCCCGTGATCGGTCATGCATGAATATCTCATAGACATCATCCTTCTCTTTTACCGCAAGCCCCTTGCATATCTTACCGCTTGCGATGACCCCTTTATTACCGATTGTCATATCACGTTCTCTTGTATCCTTTAGGTATACATAGACACCTTCCTCTGTACCTACAAAAATGTGTTTTTTTGTTACCCAGCATGCAGTGGTCGGCATGCCAATTTTTATTTCTTCAAGACCTCCCTTACTGTCAACTTTAATGAGCGTTTGTTTTCCACCGGTTGGAATATAGATATCTCCGCTGTCACGGTCTTGTGCAACTTGGCCAACATCTGTACCAATACGTTCTGTATCGCGCACAATTCTTTTTATCCTCTCCGGTGCAAGAGGCCACAATGAGGTGGCTATCACTGTTGTTTGTGGAATACGCCACATAATAGGTTCTGAAGCATTATTAAGCTCCTTAATTTCACTGCGAGAAGAAATGAATAGACCGTCTTTTCCTACTGCTACACTGCCCGGATTTTTCAATTGTGGGTGTGAAAGATTGCCAATTTTAAACAATTGTTTAACTCTCCTCGGTTTGTCACTTTCTCGATAGCGAAAGCTGGTTGTTTTTGTGCTCCGCATGAAAACCTGAACATCACCCGGATCATCAAAACCATATTTTCCAACAGTCACATAGATAAAACCATTGGCATCCTCACTCACCGTGCGAATATCGTTTCCACTAAGTATTGGCGTCGAAACATAGGTAGGCTTTAACGTCCGGGAATTAAGAATATACACCTTCTGGCCGGAGAGAACTAAGAGCTCACCTTGTAAGGTAAGCGACATTCCTTTCGGTGAAGACATATATTCACTTTTCACAGCATTTTGATAATTATCCTTCGCAGTATATTTATCAATGTATTGTCCGCTATTATCAGAAAATTGGCCGCTTGTGTACACTTCGTACGTTCCGTCTTCTTTTTCTTTTACCACCACTCCCTCACATTGGCGGGATTTATCTATAATACCGTCATCACCGATCGTTTCATCACGTACCATAAATCGGTCTTCTTGTGTATGCAGAACATACACGCCATTACTCGTCCCAACAAAAAGATGCCACGCTGTGGCAAAGCAGGTATAAACCCGTATGCCTTTAGGAAATGCAACTGCTTGTAAAACAGCTTTTGTGGACGGATCAAGAACCAGAACCTTATCGCGCCCTTCTTTCTCGTATGTTGTAAGTGGAGCATATATTATTCCCGTATTCTTATCTATGCCGATTTGTCCCATTTCGTATTGAGAATACTCATCCCCAAGTTGGTCTTTATTCACCACATCTTGCCAGGTGCGAGCCGGTGCGGGGCAGTAAAACGGTTTTTCAACGATTGGCTCAGAAATCGATGGAGATTTTGCCTTTTGTTTTTCACCAAGGAATGACCGGGCAAGCTGCCATACTTTATCTACCGCTTCTGGATTATTTTCATTCATGTACTTAAGCGTTTTAGCACCATAATCGCGGGTTGGTCCGTGCTGTATCTTGGCTATTCCTTCGGCAAATGTATCGGCGTCTACAAATCTTTCATACCGCATTGTAATCACATCCCACATTTCAAAAATAGTTTCAAGTTGATAATACATGTCTTTATCAACACGGCCATCATAGGTAATCTGGAAAGTATCAGAGACGTCAAAAATCTGGAGTCTCTCGTTATCAAAACCCGCCCATTGAAATATCTGTCTTATAATCTCTTCATCATATACGTCTGTGAGGAGCATATTTGCCTTGCGCGTAGTACATTTATCAGTAGGAAAATCTGCTTGTTTTATATCATAGACAATCACTTTAAATAATGCATTAAAGTATCGTATGGTAAATTGCCCTTTATCAAATGCTCGCAGCATGCCAAAAATCGCATCGACGTCATTTTTAGTGATATACTTAAAGTCAGAGGGTTCAAAAGCTGTTTTTTCAATACTTGCATACTTGCCTTGTTGTAATAGTTCATCATCATTAAGCACCCATGCAGTAATAGCTTCCTGAAACTCACGAAAGGTTAGTTTTGTGCTATATTTTTTATAATAATTGCATACATGTTCCATTAACTGCATAACCTCTGTAAGTTTATCGTTATTCCCACCGCTGAAACTATACTCATCACCGGTGAATCGCCACCCCCCACCAACGAGGGTATCAAAACCCGCAAGTTCTGCGCAATTGCGTATCTCTTCTCTGATGCCAGCCATAGATAAGAGCAGTGTTTTAAATTCGACCTTGTCACCTTTAACGGTGAAATCAATATTTTCAAGGCATTTGCTCAGAATGTCTAATGACTCTAATAAGTCATCTGTGTCAATTACCGCATCCTTCTTTAACCACTTAATTTCTTCTACAATGTCGGCTAATTCTTGTTCTTTATTCTGCATATGTTTCTGTACTTGGCGAAGCTCTTGCGCTGCCTGATCGCGTTGCTTCTCCTCTTCTGACTTTTCACTCACCGCTTCTATCTTCTTAAGCTTAAACTCTACCTTCCCCTTATTTTCATCTCCATATATTTCATCAATCTTCAATCCCTCGTCCTTCACTGTCTTTTCATCATTGACGCTAATAATGAATTTATTCGTGGCGGGATCGTAGTCGATGTCTTCAAGTTTTTTGCGAGGCAGGAGAAAAAACTTCTCCTGAGTTACTTTTACTTGTTCTATCTCATCAACCGTGGTAAATTTCAGGTAATTAAATGGGAGCACAGGATCCATGGTCCTATTGACAATACTGATCGTCCCTTGCGCAGAAATTTCGATAACAAAATACTCATTATTAAACATGATTGATAACGGTTTTTTATCTTTCTGCATCAATGCTTCAAGCATTTCAAACGAAGACGGGAATGCTTTAAATTCCTTAACGCTGTAAAACTTTTGTACAATCTGCTTAAGAATTCTCTTTAATCGTACTTCTGGTGTTTCAATCTGCGGGGCGATTATCTCTTTCTTCGGTTTCGGTTTTGCTTTGCACGGCACCGTTAACCATAAGAGCGTCCCTTCTTCATCAGATGAATAGTTGATTTCCAAACCAAGCTGCCTTATTTTTTGCGTGAGAGAAAGAAAAGAAAAAAGAGCATCCAGCTTATTTTCTTCACAATAGGTAAAAATCTCCTGCTCGTTTTGCCACTTTTTTTCGTACAACAATGTGCCGACAATTTTTGAAAGGCTGGTATTAAATCTTACGGCATAAATAATCTCTTCATCCTTACTGTCCTGGATAAGTTCAACAAAATATTTTGTATCTGCCGTTTCTATATACGGGGTATACAGTTTCTTAATCGCCTTTGGCTTATCCCGAGCAAGGTCATCTTGCACAAATTTGCCTTTATCAAGCATCGCTTGTTGAAAGTTCATTCGCCGTCCGAGATCAGTGGCTGAAATAAGCCAATCAAGAAGCGTCTCCGCCCCATCTGGGTCAATCAATGACGTCTTTATACGCTCAATTTCTTCCTTTATCCGTGCTGCAGTAAGCTCATCTTTCCTTCCGCGGGTAAAGAAATCATTCGTACGGCTCCGTACAACCCGCGCATCATCACGCAGTGTCGGTGGGGTGGTCTCTGTTCGCGCTATTGGCCGTCGTGTAGGGTCGATCCATTCTGCTAATTCTTCAGGAAGAATCGGTTCATTCGGCTGTTTTTCATCCAATCCATCGACTATCTTTCCGAGCACTAATCGCTCAACATCACTGAGGTCAATACCCTCATCCTCTATGTCCTTCTCCTCTGCAGTAAAGGTAAGACGTTTCTTTTTAAAATGGACAGTAACAACCGTATTTTTCTTTTGTCTTCCAATAAAGCGGTTCAGGGGAGAAATGTAAAACTCCTTTATCGGATCAATAAGTGCGCGCGCACCTTCTTCAGGATTAAAATTCCTCTGAATAATATATTGGATAATCTCCTTTTCTGTTTCATCGGTGGCATAGGTTACAGTACATTGTTTGTCATTTTTAATTTTTTTATAGAATTGTTCGAATTGTTGCCCGACAATACTGCGCAACGCTTTACCATGGAGGGCATTATAAATAATATTTTCATCAATACGATTCAGCATCTCAAGCCGCATCTGCCGTCTCAGATAATCAGCGATACGCGACGCTATTTTACGGTTCAAATCATCGTTAAGGATCTCGGCATCTTCCGGTGAAGCAAAAACAAGTTCTTTGATATCTTTATAAATATCATTATCTTTCATAAACATGCCTGATGCAGCATCATAAATTTCATTAATACCGCCATTGGATGTCATAATAATGATACATTGAGAAAAATCGGCAACCTGCCCAATGCTATCTTGCAGCCGCGCATCTTCAAATATTGGCAGCAGGATATCAACGAGTGACCGGCCACCGCCGAATAGCTGTGTATTCAATGCTTTATCTACCTCATCAAAAACAACGACACTTCTCGGCTTTTTAATTACTCTTGTTGTTAAATATTCGTCAACATTTTCACCGTATCCGATATAACCCGATGGAGGTCCAATCAGCGTCGAAAGATGCTCTATCTTTTTTATCCGGGAAAGATTCACAATAATTGGTTCTCCCCATCCTAATGCTTCTGATAGCGCCCACGCAGTCTTTGTTTTTCCGCTTCCGGTTACACCGTTCAGCAAAAAGGTGGCAACCGGGCGACTTTTATCTTTCAGACCAAGAAGACCACCTTTAATAGCACGTACCATCCGTGCAATGGGGACATCTTGGTAGAGGATATCTTTCTTTACCGTTTCTTCTAACGTACGTATCTTATCCCATTCATCAACATTGATGCGGTCTATTGAGACATTCTTGACCGCAACCAGATATTCGATGACATCATCCTCGGTGATTGCTAAATCCTTTCTGCTCAGTGTCTCCTGCTGAAGCGTAATAAGAGAGCGCATTAATTCAATAAAGGCATCGTCTTTTTCTAAATCTTTCTGGGATGTTTTATTCATTGTGCGCAAGAGTAAAAGTCGCTCTTGTAACGCTTTTTGTTTATTGCGAAAGAGGCGCTGCCGTGCTTCATCCCCTTCACCTTTTTTCGGTAAAATTCGCTTTAAAAAGTCAAGCAAGGTTTCCATATACGGCTCACCCGGCAAGTATTTTTCAAAAAGTTCTAGCGCTGTTTCCAGGAGGGTATAATCAACTTCTATTCTCTTCGGGCCATCACCATTAATCTGTTTTTCAAGACTGTCTTTTATAGAAAGGAGAAATGTTTCGATTGTTTCATCTTTATCCATTGAATCGAGTGGAACGGTACTGAAATGGCGGCGGACAACATCAAACTCGCCGATTCTCCGGTTCCGTGTCGACATAATAACTTTCACATTACTTCCCACAAACGGTATCATGAAAAATCCGAGATTAAAGACTTCCTCACGTGTATTTTGTCTTCTCCTATAACTTGACACCGTACGATTGAGCTCATCATAATCAATGGCAACAAATGTCTGCACATTCTTCTCTTTATCATCTTCTTCGATACTCTTAATCAGGCGCCGCATACATTCTTCAAGCATACCAATGCCCGGAATGTATTCAATGATTTCATTAATTTTGAGCCGCAAGACCCGAACATTTTCATAGCCGGGAACTGTTCCTGCATAACTGGCAAGGGCAAATGACTCGATCATGGAATCTCTGAGGCGTTCATCGCCGCCGATTAAAAATACGTTATCACGTTTCTTTTGATTAAAAACATTGATACATTCTTCAAAAGTGCGGGGGTTCGCAAATACGCGGGGAAGCTGCTCCTTCTTTGCCTTTAACGTCAGATTATCAAACTTCTCATTGGTCCACTTGGTAACCTCTTTAAGCTGGTCTTTCACCTGTTGCAATAATTCGTCTG
The DNA here is from genome assembly GCA_018823795.1 of Candidatus Omnitrophota bacterium. Classification (GTDB taxonomy): domain Bacteria; phylum Omnitrophota; class Omnitrophia; order JAHJGZ01; family JAHJGZ01; genus JAHJGZ01. Next base: position 2,377 of record JAHJGZ010000105.1, on the reverse strand, counting down.
CTGGTTGTCCTGTCTCTGCACTCACTTCGTCTATTTGTTGTTGGATGGTATCATCAATCGGAATCTCGATTGTCAGCTCTTCTTCATCAAGAAGGGCTGCACCCTGCGGCGTTACCCCATCAGTTTTCCACTTTATGATAAAGTCTATTTTTTCTTCAATCGCGCCTACTGCTTCTGCTTCTTCTGCCGTATCTTTGGGGATTTTTTTCTTCTTTGCTGTCATAATTCTCCCCATAAGGCGCCGTCGTGTATCGGTCAACTCTTTTTGTTCCGGCTGTGTTACAAATCTCTGAATTGCCTGGTTTATTACTTCTAATGCTTCTCGAATGCGTCCTTTGTCTTCCAAGCTCTTTGCCTCAGAGAGAAGCGCTTCTTTACCACTGATCGGTACTTCAACATAATAGACCCGCTCTTCTTCACATACCGCACAAATTCGCTGCCCTTCTTCAATCTTGTTATAAAGCAGTGCATCAGCTAAGGTTGATGTAATGTATCGTTTAATAGCCCGTGCAAGCGGACGTGCACCCATATGCGGGTTATATCCTTTTTGAATAAGAAGGTCTCGCACCGGATCTGAAAATTTCAAGGTAATGGCATACGGCTTAAGCCACTCGTTCAGTTCTCGTAACCGAATATCTAGTATATTATCCAAATCTTTTCGTGTTAACGCATTAAAATTAACAATGCCACCCAATGCACGTACCCGTCCCATTATTTCCCGTCCACCTAAAGCACCCTCAAGCGCTTCTTCAATATTATGGTCAATAATATGCTTAATCTGCTGTGTGATATCATTGAGGATAAAGGTCGGGTCTTCATCTAAATCTTCATACAATTCGAGCCGTGTTAAAAAACCTTGATAGCCACTTCCAATATATTTGTCCTGTTTTTCCAGTAACGTTTTTACGGTATCAACCAGTGTTTTATCGTCCCCTCCTTCACTGATCCGTTGCTTTATCTCAGCCAACAGACGCACGAGCGCTCTATTGCGTTCTTCATGCATGCCAACATTTCCGGTCATAATAATAATGGTATTACGAAAACTAATCTCTTTACCTCTTCCGTCAGTACAGACGCCTTGATCGAGTATCTGATTGAGTATTTGAAGTGTCTCTGGATGTGCCTTTTCAATTTCATCGAGAAGAATAACGCTATAAGGATTTTTCTCGACCGCATTCGTAAGAATACCGCCTTGTTCAAAACCGATATACCCACCCGGTGCGCCAAAAAGTTTTTCCACCGCATGTTTCTCCATATACTCACTCATATCAACACGAACCATTTGGCCGTCAAAATAATAATCGGCAAGTGCGCGGGCAAGTTCTGTCTTTCCGACACCGGTCGGGCCGAGAAATGCTAATGCCGCAAATGGCTTATCTTTATCGGCAAGGCCGTCTCGCTTTTCCTCAAATTTACGGAAAATCTTCTCTATCGCGGGATCTTGTCCGACCACACGCCCCTCTAAAGCAGGCACCAGCCCATCCAACTTATCATCTTTACTCACTAACAGCTGTTCAGCAGTTACCCCTTCTTTCCGCTTTGCAATTTTTTCAATGAGATCTTCAAACGTAATCTCAAGTGCGTCACGTTCCTCTGTTTTTCGTTCCTCTACCTCGTACCACTTTTTCACATACCGCTCGATTGAGCGTGTAAGAAACTGTGACAACTCTGTTTTACCTTCTTTTCTGCTTTCGGCCAATTCTTCATTTAATTTTATAATACGCTCCCGTATATTACTTTTATAGAGATCAGCATTATATTGTTCGTATACTTTCTCAGTAATGATCTCATCCATAATTTCGAGCAGGGTCATCGGCACACTATAATCTTTAAACAAATCTTCCATAATTTCTATCGCTTTTCGCAACGTGTCGTCTAAATCCATGTCAACACGCATGCCCGATGGCAGAACATCTCTATAAATATCAGGCACTCGCGCAAGATGACGGCTCACCAGAAGCTGCATGTCAGCTAATGCTAGCTTTTCAAGCGAAACTTCACTAAAATAACGCCGCAGTTGTTTATTGTCAGGATTTTGAATAAAAAACCGCTCATAATATTTCTCTGACGTGATTGCGATGACCGGCACATCGGTCTCTTCAAGGACATATTTAAAAAGCGTGGAAATATCGGCAACGAGATCAAATCGTTTATCATGTATCCAGGCAATTTCCTGAAAATCAAAATAGAAAATATATTTTTTTCCTGTATCTTCTGTTGCAGTCACAATATCACGTGCTAAATCGCGCATTGTCCGTTCATATTTTCCAAACTGTGCAAGATCCCCTAATATAGCTGCAATATTAAATTTGAGAATTTCGGCACCACGAAATGCTTCAGGCAAATCCTGCTCGTCTCCTTCAACTCGTGCTTTCAT
>JAHJGZ010000104.1 GCA_018823795.1 Candidatus Omnitrophota bacterium | reverse complement strand
GGTGGGAACGAATTCGGTAACATACAATTCGACATGACGGTCGTAGTCGTTATTGGTTACTGCCTGAGAAAGCCGCGAGTTTTTGTAATCAACTTCAAGCCCTGAAACAACGCCCGCCGCAAGACCGTAATACACTTTACTGTCGCGGTACTTTCCCGCGTAACCAAAGTGCGGAATAAAAATAGTATCTGATTTGCTGCGGTCCCACCCTGCTGAATTGGCGAATTGGGCAAACGGTGCCTGGCTCGTATCTTTTCGCATGTCAATGTGGGCAATCTCAGTTGCCAGATCAATACGGCTGCCGATTTTGGTAATGCCGGCCGGATTAATCATCATCGCGGCAGTATCCTGCGGTCCAGCACATCCGGTGCCGCCCAGAATCGGAGAAATCGCCCCGCTACCTAGCACTTTCGTCCCATTTCCGGCAAAAGCGGCCGGTGAGGTGAGATACAGAATGATACTGAGTAATGAAATGATCTTTCTCATCATTAATAATTATCGGCAGAAAAGGTTGATGTATTAATAGCTATTGCTGCCAACGGGTGGCAAGGTTATTGGTAAGAAGTTCTTCGTTCAGCAGGCTGCCGACGCGGTTGACCATTTCAGGGTCGTTTTCACCGGCGAGATAAAATATATCAACCAGGAAACGGTCATATTTATCAGAGCCGTAGGTTTTAATAATAATAAATGGACACAGGCTTAATACTTTTTCAATAAAATGCATTGCCTGCATCCCCTTTTGAGAGTCGATTTCCGGTGCGTCAATACGACGCAGTCTCAGTCGTTGCTTCATCCAGGATCCGAATCCACAATCAATGGTGACAATAATCGTATCTCCGTCAACAACCCGGTCAAGGTAAGCGACGTAGGTGTACATATCCTTTTGTTGAACGTCACTGGATACCAGTGAGTAGCCGTCTTTTTCTTTTACTGCAGTAATAATATCACCGGCTTTAAAATGTGCGGCACGGGTACAGGGAATATGGCGAAAATGATCAAATCCGCAATCAACAATGGCGACTGAACCGGTTACCGGTATATTTTTTTGCTCAGCAATTTGGTAGGTGTGTAATGTTCCCCGTTCAACCGGCAATGAAACGACTTCATGTTCTGGGTGCATCATTGTGTTTTCATCTTCGGTGGATACCTCTTCAGGGTGAAGCCCCGCTTCAAACTGAACCTTATCATTGCGCAGGGCACTTTTAAGCTCCCTGCACGACCACCGCTGTTTCAGTGCCTTATCTTCGTAATATTCACGCGTATTATCGTCTTTAATGATTGAGAGTACCTGATAATGGGACCAGTCCAATTCGTCAGACGTCTGACGAATTGCGTAGGCAACAAAGAAGCGGCGCATGTATTTTAAGTTAGTGATAGAAAAGCCCTTACCGTATCTTCTGGTCAGGTCTTCGGAAAGCCGCTCAAGGAGATGTGAACCGTATTCGGCCCGTAGTTGCTGCTTCTGTTCCACTTCAATAATACGTCTGCCGATTTCACGATAGGCCTGACCGCGTATTTTATTGACCGCACATTGAGACTCGTGCTGCGCTTTCTCGTAGATTGAGGAAATCTCGTTCAGCAACTTTCGGTAGGTAGAATCGGTAATTGCCTGTTTCATAGCAGTTATTATACCAATACTCGGTATATTGGGCAATACCTGAATTCCACCTATGCAGTAGAATCAACAAGAAAAAAGGATACCGATTTAACATACGGCATCCTTTTTTCTTGTTGATAAATAATCACCTACCCTCCTGTCTCGGTGATTATTTCTTAATTTTCATCAAAAGCTTTCGAGGCTTGATTAAAAGCAATTTATATATTTTTTGTAGGAGAGTATAATTTCGTTTTGTCTGCTTTTGAATTGCCTGCACATTGTCTACGACAGAAACGACATTGCTATTGACATCAGCAATAGCATCAAGAACGTCTTCGTTGCTTGCGTTTATGACCAGTGGCACCGAATTTGAAAGATCGCTTGTCTTGTAATCATAATAGGTAATTACGCTATTCTTGGGTAAATTGTTCTCGTCCAAGACACTTGGTAAACCAACTTCATCATACACTGATATAGAATAAGCAATCCGCGCAAATACTTTGTAAAACCCCGGCTTCACCATGCCAGTGAGATCAAATAACTTTTCGCGAGTAAACAAGCCAACGCTTATTTCGCTTATTCCTTTTTTTCTCGGAAAAGAATTGTCATTCCAGTCGTCTACCGAATGCAGAGGACCTTTAAGCAATAGTTCATACACATAATAAGTTCGCATAATTGTATCAGAATTATTGTGCTGATTCATGATGTAGGATACCCCTTTTGCTAAAACACAAACTTCCGGTGTGCATGAACTGTTTGTTGGACCAAGAATAGCTGGTTTTACAACTTCTAGTTTGATTGTCGGATGAAAAACTGTCATCTCTTCCTTCACCACCATCTCTTGCGCCGTAACCGGCATAACAAACAGTAAGCTTGCAGCGATTAATAATGCAATCACCTTTTTCATTTTGCTACCTCCTTTTTTAAATTGTTATAAGTTTTTTTGTGTTGAAATAAAAAAAGCTGCCGGAAAATATTACTTTTCCGTCAGCTTGGCTGTCTTAATGATAAAACGTTGCGTAGCGCATTCCACTGCGCTGTTAAAACATCCGTGTTCGATACGCCCGGCTATCTTCCAAAAGACCCGTAGCTTTGCGTCCCAGCCTCACGACTGGTTTGCCCCATTAAAGAATAAATATTTCGTTACTCTCTAATGCGATGCATGTGCATCTTTATCGGATTTTCTTCAATTTCTTTAACTGGTGTTACATTAATTAAACTATTTACAAAGACATTATAAATCTATTCAATTACTGTAAAGTATATCACCTTTTAACGTACTGTCAAGTCTGATTTTTACTTATTTTAAACAATTGCATGTAAACCTTTATGAAAACAATTATATGAAGTTCCTCCGCGATATTTGAAGGAAGGTAGATGCTAGAGCAGTAATCTATTACTTTTTCGACTGATTTTTTTGTAACGCTGTATCCCGTTAGACGGCAGTAACAGTATTATCAATCGGGGGACTTTTATTTCCCGTCCCCCACATTTTTCCAAACAAAGAAATACTGAGGTTTGTTATGAAGAAGATCTTCTATGACGGCAATTTTTCGAAAATGACGACATGCTTCTACGATACGTACTATATCGTCCCGATACAGCGAATGGTAAAACGATGGCCCTTGCTGTGTATACCCATACCAATACTTAAAATCATCGACTGACGGCCAGTCGCAATCTTTGCGAGTGTTGTGATAGATAAAATAATCAACCCCGGGGAGGTCATTAATTACCCGTGTTTCAGTAAGACTTTTTAAAAAGTTAATGGTATGATTTTTCGTAATTAATTTACGATAGCCAAGTTCAGATCTCAACCAATCCGCGCAAGAACAATCAAAGATCGCCACGCATAGGGGATCTTTATTTATGTCAAATTGCCTAAATATTCTTGTTATCGTATTCTCATACACATACAAGTTACGCGCATAATTACTGTCGTCCATGATGTTCAATTGAATGAAATAATGAAACTGCAATAATCCAAACACGCACACGCCCAGCAGCCCGCCATGCATGAGGATGTCCCTTTTTGTCTTCATAAACCTGAAAAATCCGTGCGCTGTAATTATGCTCATTGCGGGGATGATCTGCATGGTGTATACAGTAGATTTCGCAGGAATAAAGGTCAAAATAATGATCGGTGAGAGCGTGTACAGCATGAGCAATCCCTTTACATTTTTTTTCCCCATTAAAAAGAATGGTATCGCTAATAAAAAAAGAATCGCGAAAAAGGGGTGCAGCTGGTATTTGAAAAGACTACGAACATAAAAGGTTAACGATTCCCACTCAAACAAACTGCGATCGAACTTGTAAATGTCGTCTACTCGGGTTAATCGATATTCAAAGATGCCGATATCTGGTGCTATGAAGTTATTAAAAAAAGGGATAAATAAAATTAAAAAGAAAGCAGCAGCGATTATAAGATTACATATACGCCTTTTGTCTTTTTTTGCAATAGTTCTGATTGCTACAAAGAGCGACGGTAGGGCTAAAAACAATAATGCTTCCTGTTTAACAAATAGTGAAGCACCAGACGTAAGGGCAAACAGAATTGAATAGGCTCGCTTCTGAAAGTAGTCGCAGCGATATAAAAAATAAAACGACAGAAATACCAGTAAGGTTAAAAAAAGGTGTGGTGTGGCTACATTAAAATTATTATAAAACTGAGGATACAGCGAAAGAATGAGACAGGAGTAAAATCCATCGCGTGGCGAAAATATTTTTTGCGCAAACCTAAACGTAAGCAATAATAAAAAGATGTTAAGAAACATGCTAATGAGTCGCATATGCAGATACGACGTCTCTTTGCTTACCAAACAATGAATTGCTGCGATGATGGAATAGTACGAAGTTGGATAACCACTAAAGTTAGTTGTAAACAGGGATGCACTATTGCGTATATCGAAATCTTCAAATTTCATTATCGAGCGAGTAATACCTGTGCTATTCACAGCGCTGGTGTAGCCATGAGAATTCATCGCGGCAGACACTGGAACTGTTGTTCCGTATATCCATCCCACATGTATCATGACATAGAGAACGATGTATGTGAGCGTCGCGACAAAATAAAATTCAGCGGGTTTTACTTTTTTGAGCATAAGATTTTATTTATTCCTTCCTCATTCTACCGAACTGCACCCTATTTTTCTACTTCTGCTCCCTCATGTTTTTAAAAACAAAGAAATAATGCGGCTTCTTTTCAAAAAACTCTTCTATGACGGCAATTTTTTTAAAAAAACGGCGTGCTTCTACGATGCGTACCCTATCGTCCCGATACAGCCCACGGTAAAACATAGGCCCGTGAGGTGTATGCTGATACTTCAAATCTTCGAGTGACGGCCAGTCGGAATCTTTACGAGTGTTGTGATAGATAACATAATCAGCACCGGGGAGGTCATTGATTACCCGTGGCATATACGGAGTTTCTAAAAAGCTAATGGCATGATTTTTCGTAATAAATTTACGATAGTCAAGTTCAGTTCTCAACCATTCCGCGCAATCACAATCAATGATCGCTATGCATAGAGGATCTTTATTTATGTCAAATTGCCTAAATATTCGTGTTATCGTATTTTCATGCACATACCAGTGACGCCCATGGGTACTGTAGTTCCAGAGATCAATTTGAATGAAATAATGAAACTGCAATAATCCAAACACGCACATGCCCAGCAGCCCGCCATGCATGAGGATGTCCCTTTTTGTCTTCATAAACCTGAAAAATCCGTGCGCTGTAATTATGCTCATTGCGGGGATGATCTGCATGGTGTATACAGGATTTTTAGCAGGAACAAAGGCCAAAATAATGATCGGTGAGAGCGTGTACAGCATGAACACGCCCTTTCCATTTTTTTCCCCCATTAAAAAGAATGGTATTGCTAATAAAAAAAGAGTCGCGAAAAAGGGGTGCAGCTGGTATTTGAAAAGACTACTCACATAAAAGGTTAACGAGACAAAATCAAACAAACTGCGATCGACATTGTAATCGTCGCGTGTGAAGTTTAATCGATAGACAAGATTGTCGAATCTTGGCGCTATAAAGTTATTTAAAAAAGGGATAAATAAAATTAAAAAGAAAGCAGCAGCGATTATAAGATTACACATACGCCTTTTGTCTTTTTTTGCAATAGTTCTGATTGCTACAAAGAGCGACGGTAGGGCTAAAAACAATAATGCTTCCTGTTTAACAAATAGTGAAGCACCAGACGTCAGGGCAAACAGAATTGAATAGGCTCGCTTCTGAAAGTAGTCGCAGCGATATAAAAAATAAAATGACAGAAATACCAGTAAGGTTAAAAAAAGGTGTGGCGTTGCTACATTAAAATAAGTATAAAACTGAGGATACAGCGAAAGAATGAGACAGGAGTAAAATCCTTCGCGTGGCGAAAATATTTTTTGCGCAAACCTAAACGTAAGCAATAATAAAAGGGTGTTAAGAAACATGTTAATGAGTCGCATATGCAGATACGACGTCTCTTTGCATACCAAACAATGAATTGCTGCGATGATGGAATAGTACGATGTCGGATAACCACAAAAGTGAGTCGTAAATAGGGATGCACTATTGCGTATGTCGAAATCTTCAAATTTCATTATCGAGCGAGCAATACCGGTGCTATGAACATCGCTGGCATAGCCACGAGTGCTCATTGCGACAGACGCGGGAACTGTTGTGCTGTATATCCATCCGACTTGTATCATGACATAGAAAACGATGTAGGTGAGCGTCGCAACAAAATAAAATTCAGCGGGTTTTACTTTTTTGAGCATAAGATTTTATTTATTCCTTCCTCATTCTACCGAACTGTACCCTATCTTTCTACTTCTGCCTCCCTTATGTTTTTAAAAACAAAGAAATAATGGGGAGTGTTTATAAAAACTTTTTTTATCACCGCAATTCTTTTAAAATAACGGCGTGCGTTTACTACGTGCAAAAAATCGACGTTACTGAATAATGGCACAAGACCTCGTTGACACCAATAGCGATGGTGCATATTGTCAAGTGTTGGCCAGTCTTGCTCCTTTGAGGCGTGGTGAGAAATGACATAATCGGCAGCTTTCATTTGTTCTATTACATACTTTGACCACATAATATCTGAAAGTACAATATCGTTTCTTTGAGTAATGATTTTACGATAAGCTAACTCGGTCGGTAACCACCACGCACATCCACAGCGGATGAGAGTCACGTATGTTTTACCGGTGCGGGTATCTAATTGGTCAAATAGTTTCGTTATCGTCTGCTCACATGCATACCAGTAGGGTACGTTAGACTGATAATCATTGCACGAGCAGTTTATATCACGTTGAAAGCGTACTAATCCAAAGAGGCAGAGCGAAACAATCGCTGCCCAGATAAAACCGTTCCGTATTTTCTGGCCAATGCATAAAATCCCCTGAACCGTAATAATGCTTATTGCAGGAAGTATCGGCATGGAATATTCAGGCCATTTCATGGTAATAAGGGTCAAAATCACCATTGGTGTGAAGGTGTATACCAAAAGCGGCCATTTCTTCGGATTTTTCATCTTTGCATAAAGAGGTAGTGCTAATATAAAAAGAATGGCAAAGACGGTCTTTAGTTGACAATTAAAGAGATTACGCACATAAAATGTTATCGAATTAAAATGGAATAATCCTTTATCAATCAGATCAGGGTGGAGCGAGAGATTTGAACGGCCAACAAGATTTGCCGCGAAGGGGGCAATATAATAAATAAAAAACACCGTAAATAAAATTAAAAACGGTATGGCGGTAACGAAGAGTTGTTTCAGAGTGTTTTTATCTTTACTGAGGAAACGAGTGATTATTATAAATAGCCACGGACCAGCCAAGAAAAAAAGGGCCTCATGCTTGATGAATAAAGAAAGACCAGACGTAACACCGAAGAGAATTGAATAAAGAGGAATATGCAAATCATTACTCTTCTGTAAAAAAAACAATGATAGAAATACCAACAGCATTAAAAAGATATGCGGTGTTACCGCGCTAAAATAATTATAAAACTGAGGATATAATGACAAGAGGACGCATGAGAAAAAACCGGCACGCGGCGAGAATGCCTTTTGAGCATAGAGAAAAGTCACAAATAACAAAAGAGAGCTAAAAAACATCGCAATGATTCGCAGGGGAAAAAAATCGAATCCCCCTCCCAGGGCAACATGAATAGCCGCAGTAGTAAGATAATACAGAGGCGGATAATCAGTGTGTGTATTGAATAGGTGTGAAAGGTTGCCGGCCTCGATATTTTTTAATTGATCGACAACGTACATGACTCCGAGGCCATGAAAGTCGGCGGTATAACCGCGGTATTGCAATGCTGTTGATAACACTGATGTCGTTGCATCTATCCATCCGAGGTGTATGATGCTATAAAGAACGATGTATATGAGCGTAGCAATAAGATAAAATTTTAATTCTTTCGTTTTATTAAGCATAGTTTTTTAATGACCGTGTCTGTCTTATTTTGTGCGCGTAATCGCGTAATTTTATTATAGCAATAAGGAGTGATTTGGACAAATAATTTAAGTTGAGCTGTGTAGCGAGGGAAATGATTGTTTGACTTAAACGAGGACTTGTATGCCTGATAAAATCTATCCTGAATCCCCGATCTTGCTGAGGCAGGACGGGAATTAATTCGATCGTATGGTTTATGTCATACATAATACTCCATAAACCATGGCCTCATTGAACAAAAAAAGGGCGTCTCTCTATTTGAGAAACGCCCTTTTCGGTTTTGTTACACGATTGTTACGTTAATCGCTTTTGGCCCTTTGTCGCCTTGCTGAACTTCAAACTCAACTGCTTGACCTTCATTCAACGATTTATAGCCGTCACCCTGAATCGCGCTATGATGCACAAATGCATCCTGGCCTTCTTCAGGCGTAATAAACCCAAACCCTTTTTCATTATTGAACCATTTTACTGTTCCTTTCATAATGTGCTACCTCCTTTTCCTTTAAAAATTTTGGCATATAACCTTACATATAAAAATACCACGAGGCAGAATGTCTCTTAACCTCATGGCTTAAGATACGTATTCGTTACCTACCAATGCTGACAGTATAGCATACATTCCGACATTGTCAACTTAATTTAAAATTATCTTTTCTCACTCCCCAAAAGGAACTTACAATAATTTTGCCAACTGTTCTGCCCGTTTTGCGGTCTCGGGATGGGTTGAAAATATCCGCAAGCTGTTAAGCCAGGAATTGTCCTTCGAGAGGGTGTCGAGTCTTTCGAGTGCAGCCACTGCCTTGCGCGGATCATACCCGGCGGCTGCCATCATGCAGGCTGCATCGTAATCGGCTTCATATTCAAATGAGCGGCTAAATCCGTTATGAATAATGTCGGACGAAATTTTATTAAAAAGACTCACGCCGGTCGGAATAACTGCACCAGCGACGGGCGCTATCCCCCCTGTTGGAATAAGAGAAACACCGACATTGGTTGCCTGCTGCATACTCCACGTAAGCCATTTTCTCTTTTTTGAGGCGGCAAATGTGCGCCATGCGTGGCATTTATCAACATGCGCTATTTCATGCGCCAGGATAAAGGCGACGAGATCATCATCCTGCATCGCATTAATGAGACTGGTGCCGATAAAAATATGCTGTCCGCCGGTACACGAATTCGCGTACCCCTGATCGGTAATGATCCCCACGCTTGAGTGCACGTCTTTTCGTGTCCCATAATGCTGGAGACGTGCCACCATTCTCTGCAAGCGCTCAGCCCGGGGAGATGTGGTATCAATGACGTATTGCGCGCGAACCTTGTTTTCGATCTGTAAGGCATGGTGATAGATGTTATTATTAAGGGATGATGAGATATTTCCGGTAGCAATATCACGCTTAGATAAACCGCCACAACCGGCAATAAAAATACACAACACTCCTGTGCTGAGTACAAAGGGTATACGATACTGTTTCATAGCTTTTGCTCCTGGTATAAGTATCGTCAATTGGGCTCGGTTTATTGAGGGGTTCTTACAAATAGCGCAGGTAAAGGTACACGGTGGATATTATCATTGATTCGATAAGAAAAATAACGCCGTATTTAAAAAAGCGGAAAAATGAGATTTTATATCCGTTTTTTTTTGCAAGACCGACAATAATAACATTTGCCGAAGCGCCTATTACCGTACCATTGCCCCCTAAACATGCCCCCAATGCGAGCGACCACCATAAGGGATTCATGACCGTTTGTGGCGCTACCTGCATGGTTTTGGCAATTGATATGCCTACATGTTTGACGAGCGGTATCATCGTTGCGGTGTACGGGATGTTGTCGATGACTGCAGAAAAAATACCGGAAAACCAAAGTAATAATAATGTCGTCGTTGTTACGTTACCGCCGGTAAGAGTAAGTGCGTGATTTGCCACCAGTTCAATAAAACCGATTTTCACCAATCCCTCGACGATTATAAAAAGGCCGATAAAAAAGAATATCGTCGTCCATTCCAGGTGCCTGAACACCTCTTCAGGTTCGGTCCGTGAAAGGAGCAACAAGACGGCAGCGCCGGATAAGGCGATAGTCGCGACTTCCAAACCGAGCCGATGATGAATAAGAAAAAGCAGAATGACTGCGGCGATTACGGCTAAGGCTTTCCGTAAAAGGGCCGGATTAGTAATAGCGCGGTCTGCCCGCATTTCGATAATACGTCCCTTTAATTCCGAGGAAACATGAAACGTATTTCTGAAAAGGAACTTAACGGTAAAATAAAAACAGCACATGATGACAATGATGACCGGCGCAAGATTATATAAAAAGTCATTAAAACTTAAATTACCTGCGCTTCCAATGAGAATATTCGGCGGATCCCCCACCAACGTGGCCGCTCCTCCTATATTAGATGCAATAACGCTCATGATGAGAAAGGGGATCGGGTCGACCTCAAGGGTGTCGGCAAGAATAAACATTATCGGTGCCATGACGATGATGGTCGTCACGTTATCTAAAAATGCAGACAGAATTGCTGCGGTTATTGAAAGGAGTATCAGAATTTTCAAGGGTTCCCCGCCGCCGAGCTGTGCAATACGAATGGCAGCCCACTGAAAGACACCGGTCTCAGCAATGATGTGCACGATGATCATCATGCCGATGAGAAGGAAAATGACATTTAGATCAATTGCCTGAAACGCTTCTTCCTGGCTGACGATGTGGAGACACAGCATGGTAGCTGCACCGAGCAAGGCCGCAACCGTTTTATGTACCCGTTCAAATATGATGCCGCTGTATACAAGAATAAAAATACTGACACCGATAATAAAAGGATTCATGACCGCACTCCTTTATCATTATGCATGGATCACCTTCCGTATTAAGTCTTTTCGCAGCACCATACCAAGTAGTTTTTTGTTATCGTCGGTAATTAACAAACGCCGGCAGTTTTTTTGAGTAAAATAAAAGGCGAGTTGAATAACACTTGTGTTCTCATGAGTATATAGAAACTGGTTAGAATAAATGTCCTTCACTAAAATAGAATCCTCTTTTTCGAATATTTGTTCAAACGGCTGAAATTCATTGAGAAAAGAGATGTCTTCCATGAGCGACATATAGTTGGGAAAACCGATCTTGATGATCTCCTTTTCAGTTACGATGCCCGCAATAGTGCCGTCATCGTGTACGACCGGTGCACCGCTGATGTTCTTTGAAAAGAAGATATCGACCACCTCTTTGAGTGTCTGGTCAGGAGAAAGGGTGACGACATTTTTTTGCATGATATCCTTGGCAACGAGGGTCTGTTTTATCTCGACAGTACTGTTTTTTATAATTTCGATAAAATCAGGTACGGTTCGGGCAGCCTTCAACTGTGAAATGATCGCATCATCGTTAAACAAGGTTGCAAATGCCCCCATGGTCTGGAGAAGGATATTCATCTTTGTTTTACAGGCAAGGATCATAACGATAAACGTGACGGTGTCGTTTGTTTCCTCAAAATGAACCCCTTCATCCGAGCGGCCGCAGACAATAATAAAATCTTTTAATCCTTCAATACGGGCATGCGGCAGTGCTAAGGATTTTCCCAGATAGGTTGACTGCTGCAATTCACGATCAAGAACAGCTTGAAGCAGCGCGTCACGGTCAAAATCCTTATGACGGGAACAGGCACAATCAATAAGTTCCCGAAACGCTTCTTTTTTATTTTGTGCCTTTACGTGTAAGGAAATAATATTAGTATTTAATACACTTGATAACAACATGGTAGCCCCACGAACATTTATGCATCGCGCGTAACGAATCGAATGCGCTCAACCTCAAGTAATATTCTGATAATGTCGGTCTTGCCGGACGCTTCTTTAAATCTTTGTATAATATTCGGCACATGAAGCATTTTTGCTATTTTTGCCAGAAGTCGCATATGGACGAACGCGTTTGTCGGGCAGATCAAAAAGAAAAGGAAAACTTTTTCGCCGTCAGGCGCCCCAAAATCGACGCCGTGAGGAAAGCGGCCCATAACAATACGCGGTTTGGTAAATAGACCGACCCGTGGATTGCGGGCATGCGGTATTGCAACGCCGTTGCCGAGAGCGGTGCTCAATAATTTCTCCCTTTTTTTCAGCTGTTCGAAAAGTACTTCTACCGAGGAGGTTAATCCCCCCTCTACCGCAATGTTAGATAAAGCATAAAGTACTTCTTTATTTTGTTTTGCCGATAAGTTTAATTCTATCAGTGAAGGATCGAACAGCCGCGAGATTGGAATAATATTTTTGCCTGTTTTGATTATCATGTCGAGTTCATCGTCACTCTTCGCCAGCACATCACCTTGCAAATGCGTATCAATGGCGGATAAATAAAAGCGCCACTGATTGCCGATTTTTACACCAGGCAGGCTTCCATTTTGAGCCATCTTAATCACCGTCTTTTCATTTAATTTAATGTATTCAGCAAGTTCTTTTGTTGTCATAATACTATCTGCTTTTCCCATGGTAATGCTCCTTATGTTAACTCATTATAACTTAGATTCACTTATAATGACTCATTGTAGCACTCTTTTAAGGTAAGTCAAGGAAATTAAAAGGGATAAGGGGTAAGAAGTAAGAAGGGCTAAGAAGTAAGAGGTAAGAAATAAAAGCAAGGCTTTTAATCATTAACTTTTTAGCTTTATAGCTTACCCCTTTATCTCTTATCCCTTACCCCCTTCATGCTCGGCAAGCTACTTGGTATACTACTTGACATCAGTCACCACATCGCCGCAGAGGGAATTACTATATTGCTTGAGGAGTGCCGTCAGTACGCGAGGGCGGTCTTTAATGGACAAAGATGGCGTTACGCCCGCCTTCTTTTGCCTGATAGAGTGCGTGGTCGGCGTTATTTAATAAGTCGTTTACTGTTGAACTTGGTAGTTTCAATGCGCTCAGACCTGCGCTAAAGGTGATTATTAGAAAATCTTTGTCAATCAGATAGGTGGAGGTCATTTTTGTATTCACGACATCGTCCTGGATTCTTTTTACTACCTGTGTTGCCTGTATGATGCTTGATTCAGGAAAGAGAATAACAAATTCATCCCCGCCGTAACGTCCCACACAATCCTCACTGCGGATATTTTTTTGTATGATGGCGGAAAATGATTTTAAAATATCGTTGCCGACGAGGTGTCCGTACGAATCATTAATAGTTTTAAAATGGTCGATATCGATGATTGCAACACAGAGCGGCCGCGTATGCCGTATCGCTCGGCGTACTTCTTTTTCAAAAAGCGTTACGGTGAACCGATAATTATAAAATCCGGTCAGTTCATCATGGCTTGCAGAAAATTCTAATTTATTCCTCAGTTTTTCTTCCGTCTTTGCCAGTACGCCGATAACAAAACCGCTCAAAAAATAAATACATAACCGGATAAGCATTGACTTGTGTACGATATCCTGTGCTTGCCATGATTCATATACGTGCACTTCGGCGATAAAGATCACCGACGCGAACAGTGCGGCGATGATACCGCCGGGGATACTAAACCAAAACGCTGATAAAGCGATCAGGGTCATATACAGATACCCGAGGGATGCGCCGAATACATGGATAATGCTCCGCGCAATGATCAGTCCCGCAAAACCACTGGCTATAATACCCAACCGGAATAGGTTAGACGTCATCGCGTGAGCTATGTTTGTCCTGATGATGTGCAGTATGGCGACTAACTTTTTAGTCAATACGACGTCGCTGCTTAAAATATTGAAATATTCTGCTTCCTGCAAAGAGCGGTACGTGCATATTTTTACTGATGGTGAATAATGGAAGACCGAGAGGATGTTAAATCCGATATCTTTTGAAACGTCCGGAATAATATGCGAGATCCGTGTGACTCCGGCATCGTTGCAGAGGGTCATCATTTCTTTTATGTCCGGCATGACATCCCGGTCCATCGCTTCTAATTGAGATAAATCTGCGACTAAGGAAAAACCACTCGCCACTTTTTTTAATTCAGAGTCCAGACGCTTGAATAAGAGTTTACTCTGCTGTACGTCAACATGACCGATAAAGGTAATGAGTAAGGTATTATGAGCTTTATTGATTTTTGTTGTAATCATTATGGGTGATACCTCCCTTTATAATCGATCATTATGCTGATATTCCGACCGTATATAAAAATACCAATAGATATGCGATAGTACTTACGAGAAATGTTACCAGCAATATTTTGAGAAAGCTCCAGCCTATTATACTATACGCAAAGAGAGATGACCATACGAGATTCGGCATGCAGGAATTAATCCAGCGTAGCTGGATATGTTCCGACGTATCAATTACATCGCTTCGCTCTGCAATTGATGTCGTCACGTATCCCGTAAAATGCGAAGCATTTTATCGGGAAATGTTGTCTATCCTGACCTGCGTGGTCAGACTATGGTTCATTTCTCCATCCACTTTATTTCTGTTACCACATCGCCGCAGAGGGATTGTATATACTGCTTGAGGATCGGCATACTCATGTCTTGCTTTTCCTTGAGGAACATATCTGAGAAGATAACCATAAGAACTTTCGAAATACGCTGCGTATCAGAACGAGCCTCCGAAGGAAAAAGATATGCTTTCGGATTATCGGTAAAGGCAAAATGGTCAGCATTCTTAAGCCAGAGAAAATATTTTCTTCCTACCGGCAAGAGGTTGAAGACTTCTAACCGTTTTTTTGGGGACATTTTCTTTCCCTTAAAACTTTTTTGAATATCTTTTGAACCGGTGAGGCAGACCAGCGGCCTGTTTATTGTTTTGTAACTTTCTTTGCCAAAATAGGTCGTGCCGGGACTTTGCGGTGACATGGCGAAGCCAAAGGCTATCCGATTATCACTGACATCTTCAGCTAACCCTTTACCCGGTGTTACCGGTGGATCCATGTGATCTAAAATAGGCCGCGCACCGCATGCAACGAGTGTTGTATAGGCACCGAACGAATGTCCCATGACCGCTATTTTTTTTGTATTAATTTTTCTTTGAAGGAGTCGGTGTGTTCTATTCCAGCCAATAGCTTGGTCAATGGCATAGCTCACATCCCGTGGACGACCTAACATCGCACGCGGGTCTTTCGTCACGGCATGGATCGCTTCTTTAAACGTCATTTTCTTATCGCGTGAGGCCATAAGTTGCTTTACCCGTACATTATTACTAAAAATGTGTTCTGTGCAGATAACGACGTAGCCGTGGCTTGCGAGGTGTTCTGCTTGATAGGCATGTGCCTCCCGTGTTCCGCCGCCACCGTGCGACATAATGATCAACGGAAAATTTGTACCTTCTGCGGGGGC
>JAHJGZ010000103.1 GCA_018823795.1 Candidatus Omnitrophota bacterium | reverse complement strand
TTATAATTGGTGGGCCCTGTAGGACTCGAACCTACGACCAACGGATTATGAGTCCGTAGCTCTAACCGACTGAGCTAAGGGCCCGTGTTTTTAATTGTAGGCGTAACTATAGCAGATTTTGAAAGTTATGTAAAGTATGTTTTACCCTAATCTTGTTGAAGGGTTAACGATTGTGTAAAATGTAGTGTGCCAGTAAAATTCCCCACGTACATTGGTAGGGTATATCAAGAATAGGTAAACAACTCTCTACGACTGTTTTTCTGATGTACTTTTCTCCTCGCTTTTTCGAAAAGTTTATGTATTATATATGTCCGTCTGTTATAACAAATAGGAATAGCACAGCATTGTTTAACGAGGATCCAGTATGGCACACCGCTACAATCGAAGCCTTGAGGCATCATGGAAAGAAGGAATCGCTGCAGTAATCATGATTACTATCACTGATTATTACGTGATCCCTATGGGGCTTATGCTCGGCGCTTCGTCACTGCAAATCGGCCTTCTCGTAGCGGTTCCACATCTGCTGTCGTCGTTTGCGCAGCTTCTTGCAGTTACCATGACAAAACTCATCGGAAGCCGGCTTCGCTTCTTAGTCTACAGCACCCTGTGCCAGGCCGTCATGTTGGTAGGTATTGCCCTTCTTGCGTTTTTCACCCGCCCTTCAGGTATATGGCTCTTTATTTTCGCTATTGCACTGTTCCGTATTGTAGGAAGCCTCATCGCAACGGTATGGGGCAGCTTAGTAAGTGATTACCTTCTCCCCGATGAACGCGGAAATTACTTCGGCTGGCGTTCACGCATCACCAGCATTGCCGGACTCATCAGTTTAATATGCGGCGGCATAGTACTCTATCTGATGCGACAAACAAGTATCCATACCGGTTTTTTCCTGCTTTTCCTCTTCACCGCATGCGCGCGTTTTATCTCGGCATATTTAATGGCACAGATGGAAGACATCCCCCTTGCACATACAGAGGATTCAGACTTTACCTTTATGCAATTCATACGACGCTTTAATGAAAGTAACTTCGTCAAGTTTGTTGCCTACGTTACTTCTATCACATTTGCAACACAGATCGCTTCACCGTATTTCAGCGTGTACATGCTCAAGATTCTTTCGTTTAACTACCTTCAATACATGGCGATTCATCTCACTTCATTGTTCGCACTGATTCTGTCAATGCCAGTATGGGGACGACACGCAGACCTGATCGGAAATGCAAAAGTATTAAAAACAACGAGCATCTGTATACCGTTTATACCGATACTCTGGATACTCACCCGCTATTTTCCGTTTCTTATCGGCATTGAGTTGCTAGCTGGTTTTGTCTGGGCAGGTTTTAACCTTTGCAGCGTTAACTACATCTTCGATGCGGTAACGCCTGAAAAGCGGATCCGCTGTCTGAGCTACTTTGCTCTGATAAACGGTATCGCAATTTTTCTCGGGGCAAACACAGGTGCTTTTCTCCTAAAATATATCACCCCTCTTTTGGGAAGCCGTTTTTACACTGTCTTCTTGATATCCGGATTGGCACGTCTTGCAGCACACATCCTTTTCTGCCGGCACTTTCATGAAGTGCGTACGAGCACTCAAAAAATTTCGAGCAAGGATTTATTTTTTAGCGTCCTAGGCATACGGCCCATCATCGGCCGCAATAAAGAAGTGGGTATGTTTACCGTCCGGTAAACAAAACACAGACCGATATTGCATCTTATCTCTCGCATATAAAATAGTGCCATTCAGGTCTGGATATTTCTTCACCCAGGTACGATAATTGTGGGGTGTTAACGCAACCGCTTTTTCTTCTCCCGCTACCGCATGTACACAATTAATGCTCTTTGAATGAAAAATCAGGTACCGGATAACGGTCCAAATCACGTTCGAAATGTCGAAGCGACGTTTGTATCGTTTGTCCGTTCTTTTGGAACATAAGTCCGGCTATTTTTTCTAATGTGCCGTTACTCTGTATTGTTTTTATACTATTTAATAATGTTTCCTCGCCATCTCCAATACAGACAATATCTGCATGGGTAAGACAGGATTCGGGAGACGTGGTTGCCCAAACGATGAGTTTATGTAACCTCTCCCGTATGAAAGCTGCTATATCTGCCAGAGGTTCATAAAATTGTGTCAAAACAGAAAAACCGGCAATGTCATAGCCCCGTATTAATTCAAGAAGCATATGCAGTAATTTTTTGGAACATTGGAATTTTATATTACGCGCATAGCGTATATTTTTTTGTGGAGATAAGGTTCGGGGCAAATAATAAACGCGTTTGATGACCATGTACACGTAAAAATGATGATAAGAAACGGCCTCCCACCGACTCAGTCTGAAGAGGAATAATAAAACATATTTTCATTTTTAGTTCTGAGCCTTCTTCATGGGGTATGAAATTACCGATTTTAAAAATATTGTAACTCTTCACTATTCATAAAGCAAGATAATGCATATGCGTCAATCACCATTATCGAAGCGGGACCTACACCATAGCCCTATTGTTCGTCTTGACCGTTTAATGCTTATTTGATATTCTCTATATACAATAACGCCATAGCAAACTATACAATGCAAAACATCATTCTAAAAATAGAAAATCTAACGAAAATCTTTACCCCTTCCCTTTCGTATAGTGATTTATTGCGGCTTAACTTCAAAAAAAGGATTTCGTTTAAAGCACTTGACGGCCTTTCTTTTTCACTTGAAAAAGGGAAAATCCTCGGCATCCTCGGCCCTAACGGGGCTGGAAAAACAACCCTACTAAAGATCATTGCCACATTAATTCTCCCTGATAAGGGAACGGTAATGGTCAATGGGTATCACTTAGACAGGGACGATGAAAAGATAAAATCATTGATTGGTCTCGTCACGAGCGAAGAAAGAAACTTTTACTGGCGACTGAGTGGAATGCAAAATTTAGAATTCTTTTCCTGCTTGTATGGGTTAAACAAAAAGGAAATAAAACTAAGAATTGCAGAGCTGTGTACCATTTTTAAAGCGGATTATCTCAACAAACGTTTTGATTCGTATTCTACCGGGATGAAAAGGAAATGTGCTCTTATAAAAGCATTGCTGCATAACCCGAAATTACTTCTCTTGGATGAGCCAACTAAAAGTCTTGATTATAATTCGGCCTATGAATTAAAAAATTTTATCAGCAATGAAGTCCAAACGGGCGCCTCAGTTGTTTTTGCAACACATAATATTAAAGAGGCTGAAGATCTATGTGATACATTTATGATTTTGCATCACGGAAAAATTTATGGATTGGGGACATTAAACGAATTAAGACTGGCAACAACACTACCCAATGCTTCGCTAGCTGAAATATACTTAAAGGTTACAAACAATGGTTAGAAAAATAATTGCATTATTAAAAAAAGATTTTTTGCACGAGACAAGCTATAAATTAGCTTTCATCTTTAATATCTTCACCGTCGTTACCACGCTCTTGATATACTTTTTCATTGATAAATTATTCGGCCACACGATGACAAATCATCTTGAAAAATTTGGAGTAAATTATTTTTCATATGTCCTGGTAAGCATGGCCGTCTTTAGCTATATTGGCGTCGGAATTGGCTCCTTCTCTGCCCGTATCCGTACCGAACAATTACAGGGAACATTAGAATCGCTTCTTTTAACGCCAACACGTATGTTCACCATTCTTTTAGGAATGTGTGTGTGGAATTTTATTATCGCGACTGCTGACCTTATTATTTATATCCTCTTAGGAATATTTTTCTTTCATATACGTTTTGCAGATCTAAATATTGTTTCGACACTGACAATTCTCGTGTTAACAGTCATTTCTTTTAGTAGTCTTGGCATTATTTCCGCAAGTTTTATTCTTGTCCTTAAAAAAGGGGATCCAATTGGATGGATTATCAATACCTTTGAAGGATTACTTGGCGGTGTCTACTTCCCGATAACGGTGATGCCCCTATTCTTACAATGGATTGCAAAATGTTTACCCATTACGCATGCTATACGTGGCATGGAATTGGCAGTATACAAAGGCTATTCCCTCAGTCAGCTTACCACTGAATGGGGAATTCTGCTTTTACTCTCAGTAGTCTTCTTGCCTCTCAGCATTGCATCATTTACATATGCGTTGAAAAAAGTGCGCAAACAGGGTGGCCTTTCTCACTATTAGATTACCATGTACTGGTGGCGGGAAAAAATATCTGCGTGGTTGTTGTGATGCTCAATTAATACATTCGTCTATACACTTCCAAAATGAATCATCGGGTAAAAAATGCAGGTCGTAGCACGGAACTGCCGAAACTAAATCAAAATAGCATGCTAATATTTTATCCCTACCCGGATGGGTAGTAAAAAAGAACGGTAAGGTAAAAACTGCGGCAAGAGCATCTCCCTTCTCAAATTTTTGTATAGATACTGTATTGTCTTTTACCAATTTAAAAAGCCCCACAATGGGAAATCCGGTAACAAGATTTTTCTTATCTTCGTGGGAAGATTCCCCTTCTTTGCCATTATCCTGCCACACAGGAATACTATATGCTTTAAATGAATCATTTATGCGCCGTATTGCTATAAGTTCGTCACTCAAAATAGAATAGTCTTGAGAACATCGAGCAATAGTAGATTTCCCACTCAACGATGGGCCAAAAAATAAGTAAGCCTTCTCGTCTCTCACAATTCCTGCAGCACGGCGTACTAATCCACCATTAAATAAAATTATTATAGAACACATTTCTTTAAGAAAGTTAACTAATCCACGCACTCCTTCTGCCTCTCGAATACGCATCTCCCCCTTTTTCGTCTCCATATGTATATGACCACTATATTCCTCAGATACACAATGCAGCGTACTATCCTGCATGGATATCTCTACATCATGAGATTGCACTTCGGGAAGCGTCGGTACTTTTGTAATGCTGAAGGTATATTCGGCAGGGGTTTCTGATAGGTACGGGGAAAAAAATGATGCTGCATCATTAAAAAAAGACTCATCTAAAACTAAACTGATCGGGATATCAGCAATTTGTATGTTGAGGTCTTTCGGCATTATTTATTGTCCTTATTATACTAACTATATACGATTGTTGGGTTTATTATCGGCAATTATACCATTAATATGAACATTTTTTATAAATAAATCGGCATAAGCCTTTTATTCCGTTAATAACTAAGAACATTGGACGAAGGATATAGTATACATACACGACGGGTGAATTGACATTATAACGTATCTGCAAAAATTCTTTTGTAGGAAACACACGAGAAAAAATATACTGTCGAGGATAAAATAACATCTCTAACAGATAATCAATAAACGGAATGGGGGTTTTACTCTGAAAAATGAATTTGAAAATATAAGCCTTGAGTGAATGTGCCGGTTTAAGAGAAGATAAAACCTCCTCAGGAAGCACAGTCTGAAAAACCTCCTTCACCCTTCGCAGTACCCAGTAACAGGGAATACCGAACCCATAGGCCTGTATCTTTCGAATGACCTCCTGCCAATCGATTTCTCCCCTATGATGGGTTATAAATCTATGGATATCTTCCAACCACCGTTGGTGGGGATAGCCATGACCAATCGCTACATGGTAACAGAGATAGATGATATTTTGTTCTATCGATAACACGTGAGCCGCTTCTTCATTAATGGTAATCAACCTGGCCGTATTCCAGATCTCTTCCTCTTTTAAATAAGAAATCTCCGTACGTAAATCCACACAAACAGGAATAGGCCCCTCCTTAATATATGAGAGTCCGCTGATACCAGGTTTTAATGTATACCCTAATGCACCTAACCGTTCACACACTACCCGGGAATCCTTTTTTTTCACTAATAGATCAATATCCGCCATTGGCCGTTTGCCGATATGAGGATACACAAACTCTGCCAAGGTAAGGCCCTTTAAAATCATAACCGGGATGTTCTGCTTCTTAAAATCGGAAAGGATTTCACCTGTTTCTTGAGAAAGTAAAAGATTAAAGCCGGCAGTTAGCCAGAATGTTTCTTTAAGCATCGCATTCTTTCTTTTATCCGGGAAGCAAAAGAGGCATTCCTGTACACTGTCTTTATCAAGACTGACTGATACACGTTCTGTGCTTCCGGTATGTTTCCTGTTTCTTCTAAGCATATCCCGCACGAAAACAAAGATTCTTCTACCGCATAATCGTCCGGATTATCATTGCGCACAATGGTAAACTCCAACAATGCCGTTTCATACTGCTGCTCGCTAAACAATTTTTGTGCCTCAGTCAATTTTTGTAACTTTTCAACGAACTGAATCCTATCCTGATAGGATTCACGCAAGAATTCTAGATCCATATTCTTACGAAGAACGGTCTGCATCTTTTTTAAATGTTTATTCTGTATGTTTTCTGTCATATATAATGATATCCAGGATTCAAACGTTAATCCCCGAATCCAAAAAGGGGCACACAAGGGATAATACTTTTGGTTAAGAGTATCTATCTGTTTATTGAGAAGATTAAAACTTTTTAGGGAAAGGGAAGGTCCCGTTATCTGCTGATTTTCCCGGCTGCAACAGCGGTCACGATAATCAGAAATGATTTCATTCTTATAGAGTACCTCGAGGCCAAAAATACGACAGGCAAATGGTCGATACGGCCAGACCGAACAGAGATTATCATCCCCCAAGAATCGACACCCTTGAGAAAACATCTGTTTCTGTACGAGTGCTCTTATTTCTTCTTTCGGATAGTGGTTGAGAAGGCCTTTAAAAAAAGTAACGATTTCTGAAATGCCAAAGGTCGGGTTAAATAGCTTGCAACATCCCCCGCATTGAAGGCATTCAACAGAAGGAATTCTGTTATATATGTGTTTGAGTGTCTCAGTTTTCATCGTTATGTAGGACTACACAACCGCGCGCTGTTTTTATTTACTGCGGTAGTACATTGGCCTACTTTTATACACGCAAAGAAAAATGTGGAAAGTTTTTTAACCGTCATCTTTGGTTTTTCATACCTTCGCTTCTTCATATTCGGTCACCTCCTTAATAATCTCGGCACAACGCCGGGATTCTTGGCTGCACGTAAAAAGATTACCATTTTCCAAACAGGAAAAACCACTACAGCGAAAACAGAAATCAGCAAGATGACAATTCTGACATTCATGTAGATCAGCAATGCTTGTATTCCGTATTCGCTTTAAAATGGAACCTTCCGCCCACACAGTACGGAATTTTTCTCTTTTCAAATCACCCACAACGACTGGGACCGCAACACACGGATACACCTCACCTCTCGCATTAATAGTGCACACACAAAAACCAAAATTACATAACAGTGCCTTATTATGTAATAAACCTCCCGCGGTTTCTTTCTTTACATCGAAAAAAAATCGCTTAAGCTGTTCATCATCGAGACGTAACGCTGCGGGGAAACAGCCCCCGTCATTTTTAAGAAAAATATACGGGGATATTCGTATATCGATATCAGCACCCAAACTATCCTTTAACGCTTTAATTTGGAAATACTCCTTGAAGTTATCCTTCATCAACGTTAAGTTTAATATTACTTTTATTCCTCTCGTACGCAATAATCCCACCACTCGTAAAACTTGTGTAAAAGAACCGGGTGTTTGAGTAATGGCATCATGTGTTTCGGCAGTTGCTCCCAAAATACTTATGTGAACGGCAAAAAAATTAAGGTCCGCGATTCTCTGTGCGGTTGGTTGATCGATCAGGAGGCCATTTGTTTGAAGTAAAATAGCAAAGTGCTTTTTAAAAGCAAAACGCGCAATATGCCAAAAATCTTCTCGCAGGAGCGGCTCGCCGCCGGTAAAAGAAAGATACAGTGTCCCTGCATCGGCAAGTTGAGAAAGTATATCTTTAACTTGATGAGTGGTCAGTTCGTAATCTCCGGGAGGAAATTGATAACAATGAATACATCGCTGGTTACACCGCCAGGTTAATTCGAACTGGGCCTCAATAGGAATCTTCTTCGTAAATATCTTTTCTTCCATTATATCAGGAATCACTGGTGACCTCCTCCCAAAACCGTGATGTTAAAGAAAAATGCATTACATAACAGGGGACTGTCTCTGTCATCTGTACCAAAAAATCTAAAATTTTTCCAAAAATATCCTGGTTATAAAAAGCATAGATTATATTCGGTATTATTTCATTTACTGCTAACGCAGGCCGTAATCGTCTGACAGTAAGACTCTCTCCTCTTTTTGGAAATATTATCTTCTTCAATCGATAGCCTTCGCCAATTGCATCTGCTTTCCAGGGGGTTGGATACATACCATACTGCTCATGGTCTTTACGAATACAAATAAACTCATCAGAGAGTATTGTACCACCGGGAGAAAGCCCTGCAATGGTTGTCTTGCCACATCCTGACGGCCCCATAAAAAGATAGCCCTCGTCATCTTTTACAATTCCGCAGGCATGTACCAGTAAGCCGCTACCTTCCATAAACAAAAAGAGCTGATACACCACACGTAAAAAGGGTACCAGATAATGATCACTCAGCTCTGCGTGTTGGTTAATAAACGTTGCTTCCCCTTTTTTAAAATCAAAAAAACCGAGCATTATGGAAGGAGAAGATTCTGTATAAAAAAGGAACCTTCCGTTTTGCTGACCTATGGTAACATCGTACGGCATATCACCAATATCTATCCGCGAGGAAGAAGGTCTATTCACGACATCAATCATAAAACGTGCGTGTTTACTCGATAAAAATCCGCTAAAACTATCTTCTAAAACAGAAAAGATAGATGAATCCTCCGTATGTATGCTAAACGGATAGCGGGCTATTTCTACCGTTAATGTTTCTCTACTCATGCGACAATACCACCAACCCTTTTGTAAGCAGTAATTGAATAAACTG
Organism: Candidatus Omnitrophota bacterium; assembly: GCA_018823795.1. GTDB lineage: Bacteria > Omnitrophota > Omnitrophia > JAHJGZ01 > JAHJGZ01 > JAHJGZ01. The sequence goes on along the minus strand of JAHJGZ010000103.1, from coordinate 23,168 downwards.
AAGCGTATCCTCTTCGGCAGTTTTTTGATCTACCTCAAAAACCTTACAAACATGTTGGATTATGGTGCTTACTTTTTTCGTACTATCTAAAAAATCCCAAATTTGAGCACCAACTTCATTGAGATGTACCACCTCACCCTTTCCCACATCAACTAAAATTGCGTCTCCCTCGATTACCCTCCATGGCACCTTTTCATTTTTAACAATACAACTCTCTAATGCGATCACGACACTCTCCTTATTGTTAAGGATATTTTAATAATAACTGATGAGGAACGTTTACTTTTTCATTTCCGATACTCAGCCAGCAATGTCCGACGAATGGTATATCATCTTCTTTAGCTATCTCTATACTTTTTGCGCCAAAATTTACACGAGCATCAAACCCTGCCTGTCTTAACATATGACAGAGAAGCACTGAATAGACAAAACATGTATTGTTCATCCCCACATTTTTACGTAAAAACATACAGAGGTTAACATAGCGCATTATTCTATCTTTGACATCATCAGACGGTATGGTATCCCTCTTTTTGGGAAGTCTTGAAAAAAGTAAATGATCTTTTCTTAAGAGACACAAAAAAAATATTTTAAACGAAATAATAAACGTTCTCAAAAAAAGATGCCATTCTTTAAAGCGAATCATTTCCTTTATCGTGTTAATAGATGTTTTCATCGTACTTGAGAAAGACCTTTCGTCTTTTGGATGATAGAGGCAACTTGGCTACTGGTAAGCGACGGATATATGGGGATTGAAATAGATTCTTTCGTTAGCCTCTCAGCAACCGGAAATCCCTTGAGCCTGAGATATCGATGTAACGGTTTATAAAGCGGCCGCGCGCATATTATTCCCTCTCTTTTAAAATATTTGAAGTATCGCGATTGTCCCCTTTTTACTTTTATGACATATCGAAAACACACACCTTTTTTATCTTTTCGTGTAACCGGAAGTTCGAAATCACAATGTGATAACTCTTTATTATATTGGGCTGCTATTTTTCTCCTCTTCGCAATAAACGTCTTTAATTTCGCCAGTTGATTGATACCAAGTACTGCTTGGATGTCGGTCATTTTATAGTTAAAACGAATTTGATAATCATTTTTATGGTCATACTCTCGCAGATCTTTTATTTTATTCAATAAGGAAAGATTATTTGAAACCACTGCGCCTCCTTCTCCGGTTGTCAGCATTTTTGTCGCATAGAATGAAAAAATACTCAACACACCAAAGTTACCCACTTTTTTATTTTTATAGGTCGCACCAATTGCTTGTGCACAGTCTTCGATTATCGGAATCCCGAGTTTTACTAATTCATAGATGTCAGCAGGCATACCAAACATATGCGGGACAATAATTGCTTTTGTCTTCCGCGTAATTTTTTTCTTCACCTCTTTAACTGAAATATTACCGTCTTCCGGATTAACATCAACGAGTCGAATACGTGCGCCGGTGTAATTGATCGCATTTAAAATGGCAGTGCACACGTACGTGGGAGCAATAACTTCATCACCCTTTTTAATTTCCAATGTGAGTAACGCTAAATGGAGTGCTGCGGTACCCGAACTTACGGTAACTGCACCACGCACGCCGATATATCGGGCTAATTTTTTTTCAAACTCGGCAACCTTCACGCCCTGCGTGAGATACCCTGATTTAATTACGGCTGCTACTGTTTTAACATCGGTAGAATCAATGGTTGGTTTTGAATGAGGAATAGCAATTTTCATAAAGCGTATTTAGTATTTCGTATGTTGTATTTCGTTATTTGAGTTTAGTAAGAAGAGAAGAAGTCATCTTTGAAAAATGATCCAACTTCTCTGAAACATATTCCACCTTTTCCTTATCAATAAAACCTACTTCTTTTGCTATTATCAGTTGTGTTTCTAATTCAGCTGCTGAACCTAAAGCAATATACAAAAATTGTATGTATTCTTTATTGTGAAACCTTTTAAATCCTTCAGCTATATTGGACGGCAAAGAAATAGCAGCACGTCTCATTTGTGATGTTAATCCATATAATTCCTCTTTTGGGAATTTTTTCGTAATTACATAAACATCTTTTACGATTTCTATTCCTTTTTGCCATATTTTCAATTGTTTAAAACTTTTTATCTTTTCCATTTTACTCTCTGCCTAACTATGTGCTATATACTACATACTAAATACTACATACGATATGCTATATACGATATACGGCTTTTAGATTTCTTTGAGATACCTCAGAGACTTAAATCCTTCGGCATATTTTATTTTTCCCTGAAAGCCGCGAAAATTCGCAATTGCGCGAACACTCTCCAGCATATCAAGTTCTGTTGGATATTCACGTAAGATTTGTGATTCGTGTAATTTAAGAAGATTAATTTTTTCCTCTAACACATCTTTGATATCGACAAAAATGTCAGGTTCAAAATTGCATGAGGTATAGTCTTCATAAAATAAAACCTTTTTTACATACCGTGTTGCTGAAATAACACACTGCGCAACAATACGATGATCCTGATGCGTATCATCATCATAGTTCACATAAATCTCATCCGGTTTGACTTTTTTAATAACTTTTTCAATAAACGTAATAAGATCTTTTGTCACCGAAAGTTTCGTATCTCCATACTCCCCCCAAAAGATCTTCTTTACTTTTAAAAACTGAGCGGCTGCTTCTTGTTCTTTCCTTCTCATTTTAGGATCGCCTGCTTCTTGTCCGTCCGTTAAAACCAATAAATAGATAGCATCCCCTTTTGCAGCATGTTTCAGTAAGGTACCGCCACAGCCATATTCAATATCGTCAGGATGTGCTCCAATAGCTAAAATATTCATGTTCTTTCTCCCCTGTTTCATCATATTTTTACGTTATCTGCAGAAAGGCTAAAAATTTCATGCGCTTTTCTGCCATAATTGAATAATACATCAACAATGGACATATGTGATATAAATTCACCGCCCTGTTTATGAGACCACATCTGTTGATACACCGGGTGTACAAATTGCTGTGTCACTAATGATATTCCGCTTTCTTTAAATTTCTTAATGTCCATATATTTGGGGCCGTCAATGCCGGAAAGATAGGTATCTGCCCCAACTGCTCTGCACAAATCCATTAACCGTTGTGTACTATCATCGGTAGCCTGATACGCTGATGCCCGCACTATTTTTGTTTTAATACCAAGAAATTCAACAAGGCGTTCTATGCAATATATATTGATATCAACTAAATATTCCCATTCCTGTCCATAAACTGTTTCAAAAAAGTCTCTATACTCACTACAATAGGGGGCCTTGCTATAATTGAGTATTAATGCTTTGAGATGTGTCTGCCGCCAATTTTTTATATTATTGATCTTTACCTCGGTTATCTTCTGGCCAAAATTATGAAAGACCGGAACGGTTAGCCATTGCCACCCTTGAGATGTTCGTATCTTATTTCGATTCTGCCAATCGTTCTTTTTAAATTGAACATTATCCAATAAAATAAAGACATCCGCTTGTCGTATCTTATCAAAATACCCAAGCCAAGGCAAATACTGAGGTTGATGGATAGCACAAATCATAAAAAACTGATTCTCTTATTATTTATTATAATTTTCTAAATACAGCGGTAATATGTGGCTCTCCTAATGAAAGCTCTACTCTATCTGTTACATTTTTAAATATATCGGTCACATTAACCTTTGCCGTTCTCTTTCCTTTTAAGAACAAACATGTTTCTTGAGAAAAAAGACCTCGTTTTTTTAGAAAAAAATCCCATTTATGACCTCCATGCCAACGATTCCGCGAACCTTCTTTCGGTGCAACCTGTATAATAATATATCGCCCTTTTTTCGTTACCTGTATCATTTCACGAATACATTGTAACGGATCATAGGCATGATCAAGCGCATTACGTGAATAGGCGATGTCAAAACTATCACAATCAAACTTTTCTGTTAATCGTTCTCCTTCTATTTGTTGTACGATAACTGCTGGATGAGAAGCAATATTAAATTCGTCCAGAAGTTTACGATAGCCGTCGGCAAATGGGTCAACTGCATGTATTTCTAGCTCAGTGAGCGGACATTTTTTGTTAATAATCGTCAGCGGGCCTGAACCGACATCAATGATTTTATTTTTCGGTAACGATGTATCAATATATTTTAAAAAGATATCTTGAAGTCGTGAATTCGGATCAAGTCTCATAGTATACTCGGCGTGCCATTCAAGACCTTTTGTCTGAAACCATTTCCTCCAGAAATCGTCTTCTTGTCGATAAAGATTTTGTTCCCATTTCTTTTTAAAGGTGCTATCCACGGCCATTGTTATCCCTATTCAGTTACAACGAAGAGTCTTCTTACTTTTTTTCTATTAATCTTTTATATACATCATCAATATTTTCGATCATCCGCTTCACACTGAAAACATCACTGACCATTTCTTTTCCTTTCATACCTAATTCCTGTGCTTTCTCTTTATTACCCATTAAAGAGAGTAACGTGCGCGCAAGGCTTTCACTATCACCAGGCGGCACTAATATACCGGTAACACCATCACGCACCACCTCTGGTACACCTCCCGTCCTACTCGCAATAACGGGTTTTCCACATGCCATTGCCTCCAAAATAGCTTTTCCCAATCCTTCATTCAGTGATGCCAGAACAAATATATCAAGCGCATGCAATAGTTCAAATACATCATCGCGAAAACCGAGAAATCTGACATTGTCTACCAGCCCGAGCTGTTGCACCTTGTCTTCAAGGCTGTTTCTCTCTTCTCCATCACCGATCACCAGTAATAGTGTCTGTGGATATGTTTGTATGACAAGAGACAAAGCATCAATCAAGAAGGCATTCCCCTTGATATACGTAAGCCGCGACACAGTGCCGATAACAGGCGTATCAGGGGGAATATGCATTTTTTTTCTTATCAACAAAGGATCAACGTGTGTGTTGCGAAATCGAGAAACCTCTATGCCACTATAAATGGGTATAAATTTTTCAGCCCGTGCGATCTTAAACCGAATGTGGTCTTCTTTCCCTATCTGCGTAAGCGTTATTATCTTGTCCGTAATAAGACCGGTAAGTCTTTCTATATAAATAAAGACTTTTGTTACAACCGTTCCGAAGTATCCGTAGAAAATATGGCCGTGGGGCGTATGAACAATATATTTCGTACCTGCAATCCATGCCGCCCATCTTCCTACAATCCCCGCCTTTGAAGAATGCGTATGCACGATATCAAACTTTTCTTTTTTGATTATAGAATACAATCGTAAGAATGCTATCGTGTCTTTCCATAGATTAAGTTCTCTTTGCAACTCATCAATACAAAAACAGCGAATGTTTTTCTCGTGTAAACGTTTTTTTATTTGCCCATCAGGATCGTTTGTATGGCCATATACTAACATTGTCTGATAGCGCTCTCTATCAAGAGAAGCGATGGTCTCGATAATATAATCGGTCGTTCCGCCTCGATCTAAACGAGTTATGATATACAATACTTTTGTTCTCATACATACACCATATCTTTATACTTTTCGCGCAGAAAAATAGAGAAAGTAATCTTTTTTTCTTCGATGTGGTATTTCAGTGTTTTTTTCTAATTCTTCACGTGAGCGACATTCCAGCACTTTAAAACCGGCCATTTCCATATCTTCGATCATTTCTTTCATAGAATACATATGCCAATAGACACTGCCGCTTGAGCGCGCTTTACTTACTTTTCTGCCGAATCGATCCCCCTCTTCTAACATGCTGTAATGGAATACCTTTTTACAGAACCGTCTCCAGGTATTAACGAAAAAGAAATAGAGGCGATACTTAAATTTCGAATCTCGATTGGGCGTCGAAACAATAATAACACCCCCTTTTTTTAATACGCGGTGTGCCTGCTGAAGGGCGCGCACCCTATTTGCCCTTTTCGGTATATGGGTAATGATTGAACCGACCATCATCGCATGGTCAAAACTTTCATCAGGAAAATCTAAATCACAGGCATTCATGGTTACAAATTGCGCAGAAAGATTTTCCTCTTTGGCATTCTCCTTGGCTCGCGCTACCATCTTCGGCTGTATATCAGTCCCCACAACAGAATAGCCTCTTTTGAGTAACGCGAGTGCTTCCCGCCCGGCACCGCAGCCAATATTTAAGAGATGGGCACCGCTCGTGAAATAGGTATCCACCAAGCGGCCCTCAGGAACAAACAACCCTTCTTTTATTAATTCAGAATGTGCCACAATTTCTTCTTCACGGTCATATTTTTTTATAACCGATTCTCTGAGTACCTGTTCATCGTTCTTCTGAGGTGACTTTTGCTTTTGTATGAGGATTGATTTAAGGCCGTTTATCTTCTTATATATTTTGATGCCGCAGTTTAATAGTTGTTTCCCCTTATTTATGAGTCCAAAATAAAGGGGAGAAAAAATTAAATAGTACTCACCGATAAAATCGATATAGTCGGGTCCAAAACCTTTTTTAAATAGATACACGCCATGCAAAGGATGGTGAGGATCAGGACTATCAGCTCCGCGAAAATCAAACCAAACATACCCGTGTGTTCGTGCCCATTTAATGGCTTCCCAGAGCAAGAGGTATCCCGGCTCACGTTTCCCCAATCTGTCTTTTGAGGCGCCATACATATACCAGACTTTATCACCATAACATAGAAGAGATGCCGCCCCGACTATTTCTTCATTATATTGTGCTAAAAAAATCTTCACATTCCCTGTCGAGACAAATTGATTAAAAACTATTTTCTGGTAACTAAATGATCGGATATAGAAGTTTTTTCGTCTGCTTGTTTCTTTGAGAAGCGTATAAAATATTTTTAAACCATTTAATGTATTATCTTGTTCAATAGATATATTGTTGCGCTGTGCTAAACGTATATTGTATCGATGGCCTTGACGCATCTGTGCAAGCAATTCGTCTTCTGTTTTCTGTAGATTAAGACGAAAAACACGCTTCGGCTGAGTTAAGCCAACAACACCATATTTAATCGACCAAACAAATCCTCTTTCTTTTAAATATTTTTTTAAATTTTCGTGCTGCTCGGAAATATCAGGATCTATTAAGAAAAAGATCGCGCGCTGTTCCTGGGCTATTTTTTTTATCTGTTCGATCAAGAAATCAAATGTTTCCGTATCGTCATAATCTAAAATAGGGCCTCGTGGTGCATACAAGACACATCGTCCGAGAAATGGTATGGTACGTTTTAATATCAAAATAGCAGCTTTAATGGTGTTCCCCTCTTCTACGCATACGTACATAGGTCTCCATCCAGCCTGAGCTTTTATCTCACCCCAACCGGTTGATTGAAAAATATGGCTCTTAGGCTGTGCTGAGACAAAATGATCCCACCGAGAGTATTCTTCTTTTTTAATTTCTCTGAGGATCATAGGCACAAAAAATCTCCTCTTAACTCACGTGTGGCAATTTCTCTACCGATAATACTTTATCAACCGCTGCCACTACCTCTTCTGTTGTTATAGATTCCATGCAATCTATCCCTTCACATGCAACATGCCCTCTATCATAACAAGGGCTACAGGCCAATTTTTTTCTTACAATAGTAATATCTTTTCCGCGCGGGCCTATCTTTTTCAGATTCGTCGCTCCAACAATGATGACCACCGGTGTCTCCACTGCTGTGGCAATATGCGCCAATCCGCTCTCGTTACTGATAAACAACGTGCATTGTTTTATGATTGCAGTAGTTTGCCGAATCGTCATTCTCCCTGCTGCAATAATTGGCCTCTGCTGCATACGGTGAGCTATATCATTCACCAAATCAATTTCATCAGGTCCGCCAGTTAAAATTATCTGAGCATTATACCGCTTACTTATTTCATCGCCGAGTTGAGCAAATTTTTCTTTCGACCATCGTTTAAATCTTTGTTCTTTGTATCCTGAACCAGGATGGATACCAATAAGCACGTGGGTCTTTTGCACACCATGCTCGGATAAAACCCTATTGACATACACTTCATCTGCTTTGGCTACTGTTAACACCGGACTGTGTGCAGTCATCGCTACACCTATCGCTCTCACCAACTGTAAGGCCCCGTCTAATTCATGCATACCGCTATCATAATCCACCTTAACCGTATACCAGAAGCCTACACCATCAATATTTTCGCCTACGCGATACGGAATACCCATAAGACGAGTAAAAAGACTCCCTTTAAAGGCATGGGTGCCACTTGCAACTATTGCACAATCAAATTTCTTCTTCCGCATGTTCATAAGAAACCGGATGATTTCAAACAAACTCTTTCTTTTCCGTCTATCATATAAAATAACTTCATCAACTAACTGTTGCTCCTTAATAATCTCTTCTGCATTCGGCTCTCCTATCAGCAACGTTATTCTTTTTCGAGGAGAATGATCCCTCAATGACTGGAGGGCCGGCAATAAAAGAATCATGTCTCCAATGCCGCCAAGCATAACGACGAGTATTTTTTCTACTCTTTCTATACGTAACTCTTTCAACTCCTGTACGCTCCTTTCAAAATATCGAGAATCTCTCGAGACATCTTTTCTCGGGAAAATATTTTTGCTCTCGCCAATCCTTTTTGAATTAAATCGTTGCATAATCCTTTATCGCACAGTACCGTTTCAATAACCTGTGCCAGTTCATTACTATCACGCGGGTTTACCAATATCGCCGCATCTCCTGCCACCTCTGGTAGAGAACTCACTCGTGACGTAATCACCGGTGTCCCACAGGCCATAGCCTCGAGAACCGGAAGACCAAATCCTTCATAGAGAGAAGGAAAGACAAAAAGAGAAGCTTTGCGATACAACACCGGCAGTTCTTTGTCTGGAAGATGATCGGTAAAGATAACTTTCCCCTCACTATCCCCCTGCGTAACCATACGCAATAAATCTTTATAGCACGCACTTTTCCTCCCGCCAATGACGAGTTGATATTCCTTGCGAATATCAGGAGATAATTTTTGATATGCAGTAATCAACGAGCCAACATTTTTATGTGGATTTAAATTGCCGCAATAAAAGACAAACTTCTCATTAATCCCATAGCGAGAAAGAATATCATCGCGTCCACTATCGAGTGGGTTGTACATACGTTCATCAAAGGATTCTGTGATAACCCCAATCTTTTCTTCTCGAAGAGCATCTCTTTTGATAAGATCATTTTTTGTACATTGGGAGACGGCAATGATTTTTGTAGCACGCTTCAATGATAGGGTGAGTATAATATTAAAATAAATTCTTCCGACAAATTCCTTTCCTGTTCGATATTCTGAAACGATAAGTGGAATCAAATCATGAATAGTAGTAACTAATTTCGCTTTGGTAAAAAACGGCCCCTTAACATAGGGACTCCAAAACACATCTATTTTCTCTTCCTGTATTGCCTGAGGTAGAATAATGTGATCCCATAAAAGCGTGACCTTTTCTGGCATAATTCTTACCCGCTGGTTATGACTGAGGTCTGTATATTCAGTTTTTTGATTGCCAAAAAGTACATACTGATTATCGGTATCGTGTTCGCCAACATATGAAAGAAAATTTCGCAACACCCTGCCTATCCCTGTTGCTTTTCCCTTTTCACATTCTCTGATGTCAATTCCTATATTCATTTTTTAAAAATTTCTATTACCGTTAAACTATGAGCAGTTTTCATGCCTACTCAAAATCTCCGATTGTGGAAGATATTTATCATTTTTACCCAGTTTTGATCTCAGGCCATCCATGACACCATTGCCGACCGCTTTGATCTTTTCCCAACGCTGCCCTCTTCCCCACAATAATAAACATATGACAACCTTTATGACATAGCCTATCAGTCTCAGCATTTTTATCACTTCTTTGTACCGGATATGCAAATCAATTTCATTCCGAAAACCATAATACAATCGGTGAGGCTCAAAATAATAATCGGTCTGTATCCCAAAGAGCCTATGCGAATCCCGTTCGTCTCTTGAAAATTGCATATAACTATCTTGAATATAAAACATCGAATAGCCGGCTTTTAAGAGCCTAAGACTATATTCAGCGTCACAACCATAGAGGAAATATTCTTTAATAGGCAATCCGATTTTCTTCACCGATTCGGCGTTAATAAGGGTGCCGCGCCATGCAAAACCATTCATTTTTTTAAAAAGGTGTCCACCCTTCCGTTTAATGACACATCGAACTGCTCCTATTGCTCCGAGGTGTGCAACCTGCGTGAGTCCTTCGAGTAAATTCGAAAGAGTATCATGGTATAATTTCACATCATCATCAAGTGTCCATATGAAATCACCATATTCAACACCGACCCGAAGTCCTTCGTAGAATCCTCCGGCACAACCGGTATTACTTTCTAATTTTACATAATGCACCTGTGGAAAGGTTTCTCTGACAACTTGTTCGGTCTTATCGGTACTTGCATTATCGATTACAATAATCTCATCCGGCTTCCTCGTCTGATTGACTAGATCTTCAAGTACTGCTGTGACGCCAGCCGTATAGTTATGAGTTAATACCACAGCGGCTACTTTCATGCGCTATCCTCCAATTCAAGAATTATCTTTTTGCCATAAGGTCCATATATATATTTTGTATTTTTTCTACGTGTGTATGTATACTAAAAAAATCCTCAACCCGTTTCCGTGCCTGTCGCCCCAGTTGCCGTCGTGTATCTTCATCTTTGACTAACATTATGATCGCCGATGCTAAGCTTTGGCTATCCTTCGGCGGAACTAAGATACCATGGATACCATCGTTTATCGCTTCAGGATTGCCGCCAACATTGGTAGCAATAACCGCTTTTCCCAACGACATAGCTTCGATAATAACCCGCGAAAATCCTTCTAAGTAAGAGGCATTGACTATAATATCGAACGCAGCCAGTGCTTGTGGCATATTGTCATGGAAATGAACTATTTTGACCGAATCAGATATGGACAATTCTTTTATAAGCGCTACGATATGATTTTTGTACTTTCGATAATCATTACCCATAATAACAAATTTTACATTTTGTTCTTTTTGTAACACGTTTGACGCAGCGCGCACAAATTCCTCTTGTCCTTTAAAAGCAGCAATTTGTCCAACAATCCCTACTAAGACTTCGTTAGTAACACCAAATTCTTTTCGCATCGCCGTACCATCTACCGCAGGATGAAACGTCTCAAGGTCAACTGCATTATAAATAAGGCTAATCTTGTCTACTCCCTGCGGAAGGCTGTTAAATCTTTTTTTTGTTCCTTCTGAAACAGCAATGACTTTGGTTGATACATTGTATAAGATCCTTTCATACAGGAACGGCTCTGGATTGCTTACTCGCGCATGCCAAACTATCGGAATAGATAACTTCTTCGCAGCTACCCATAAATATATGATACTTCGTGAAGATTCGCTATGAATGATATGTATTGCACTTTCTTTTATGATTTTTCTTAACATATTAATTGTTAACATTATTTTAAAAAAATTAAGCTTTTTTATTGAAGTTAAAGGTACGATAAATACAGGAATGCCGAGTTTCCGCACTTCACAAGCAAGCCCCCCCTCAGATGGACAGAGTAAACAAGGGGCATATGTATTCCTCTCTAAGTTTTTGAGCAATAAAAAAAGACTCTTCTGCCCTCCTCCTGTTAAATCACCAAACAGAGACACAAATAAAATATTATATTTTTCTTTCATACTTTTTTATTCTCACAATAAATATCACTATCCTTTTCGCCATTCAAAAAACTAAACGATATAAGCCCTGCACTAAAATAATCTTTTATTTTTTTTCTCTTAACTTTTAATCCATTTTTTAAATGTGCCACCCTATCTAAAACCATACGTTCTTCTTGGTTTTCTCCTTTCTCACCATCAAAACATTTTTTTGTTTTTCTACGTTTTCTTATTGCTCTTACTTTTGGCGGCAACACATCTAAGACCGCAGAGATAAATCCTATCGAATAAATGATGATATCTTCTCTCAAGAAGTGATTTCCTATTATAACACTTTTCTGAAAACCTACCTTTTTGCTGACTTTTTGTAATTCCCAATAGGTAAACGGGTCCTCAGTTTTTATCCCCCATGTTCTCGTCATCTTTCTAAAAAGTCTCACTATTTGGTAGCAAAGACTAAACTTATTGGGAACACCGATATAGGCAAAACCATCTTTTTTTAATAAAGCTTTATGAAACAAAAAACATTTCTCTCTGTCTTCTCCAACAAAATGTTCTGCCAACCCACAAGAAATGACTATGTCATAACTTCCAATCAAGTCTTCAGGAACGGGCGCTAAGACATCACTTTTAATAAACGTGGCGTGTCGATTATAAAGCGCAAATACTTTCTTTGATGCTGCCAATGCATCTTCGTCGGCATCAATAAGCATCGTATCAGCACCTAAAAAATTAAGAATTAAAGAAAAGCTGCCTGTCCCACAACCGACCTCCGCTATTTTTAAATTTTTAAAAGAAGTTTTTTTACTTAAAATATACGCTATTATTGTTTGCCACCCCCATCCTGAACAGATATGTATTATCCGAGAACGCATTATTTTTTTATCTATGCAGAATGATTTATCATAAAACTTTTCCATTTTTCAATTTCTTAGTTTCTTTATTTTCGTTGACTATGTTTTAACACCTATCATATTTACCATAACCGGCGGAAAACAATACTGGTACGAAAAGTATCGTGGAATAATTTTGAGCCTCCTCTGTAATCTGATTAAAAAGGCTGCAAAATAACCATACAATTCCCTTTCTAAACCCTTTTTTACATCTAACTCGATGCGCATCATGTAATCGTTAATTTCTCCAACTTCTCCAATAACATTCGTAGATAAATTACCTTTATATATATTAAAATCAAAATCGGGGAATAGAATCTTTATCCCCTCCGGTGTAAATCTCCAGTAGTCGGACGGATATCCATGTATTCGCCATGAAAAAGGAACACTGATAAATATTAATCCCTTCTTATTTAATAGTCGGGATATGTTTGCACTCATCTTGAAGGGGTTTGAACAGTGTTCTAAAACACTAAAACAAATGATTGTATTAAATGTACGGCCACTTAATTGGGTACTAATGGTATCAAAATCATTAATAAGATCTAACACAATATCAACCGTATCTCCTTCCGTCTGGTCAACCCTTATATACTCGTAATGAGGAAAGAGCGGCCTAAGATCTTGTGTATTTCCGTAATCTTTGCTCCCTATTTCTAATAGGGGACCATCGATTATCTTGACATTTTCTTTAATAAAGTTAAACTGATTCATATCTCCCACTGGTAGCTCCTTACCTATTACTGAATTATTCTTTCGCTATAAAAGACTTACGGATATTATTTGTAACTATTTACCTATGATAGACAACATTTTATTAATGCGATGTTCATAGGTGTGTTTATTCAAAACCTCAGCATAGCCTTTTTGTGCAATTTTTTCTCGTTCATCCGCATGTGCAAGATAATGGTGTATTAATTCTTTTAATTCCTTTTTATCATGAAAACACACCAAATGTTCACCAGAAGTAAAGAGCGTCATAACATCACGTTGACAATCTGATATAAGAAACCCTCTGCAGGCAAGTGCCTCATATACCTTTGGGCTTGCCTGATAGCAAGGATTCTTTCCATCCTGATAGTGGATGGTGAGAATTATCTTTGCCGAATCATATATTCGGGTCCAATCACAAGGATTAAGTGCCCCACCTTTAATAAACCTTTGTAAAGGCGAATGAGCGGTGGCTTCCTTCCACCCCGGTCCCCAAATCGCTAAATTGAAACAGGTAAGTTCTTCAAGAATATCGGCTCGATTTGGATAATAAGAGCCGACAAAAACAATGTCTATTGTATAGTTCTTTTTTCTTTCGGTATCGAAACACACTGGTTTATGTATATCTGTGTCACACGCAAATGGAAGCCACGTTACATTCTTTACCCCATTGTTATGCAATTGTTCTATTGCTTCGGTTCCCGCACATACTACGTAATCACAACACCGCGCTATAGACACAATTGGTTGAACACTTGTAATCACATCCGTCGTCCATAACACAGTCGCAATCCCTTGACTTTTTATTTTTTTGACTGTTCCCGGAAAAATTCGTTGTCCTCCTGTAAACAAACAAAGATCGGGTTTATGTCGACGAGTATGTGTCAATAACTTATTATTAATCAGCGTTAAATCAATATGGTGAAGAAAAGGAATGTTATCCCGTATCCTCCCGGGAATGAGAAATCGTCGGTCGTCAAATGATATAAGCTCATGGCCAAGTTTTTTAATAGCCGCATCAACATAGTTTGGCAACGCCATAAAATTAGTTACCGCATCAGGGCACTGATAGCACGAATGTAAAATCTTCATTGGTTCAGTCTCGTTTCCTTTGACAAGGTATGTTTATCAAAGGCCACACAGAAGTAATAACACAGATTTTTTATGATTTTTTGAACGATCACACACAGAGTATTAAAAGGAGTCAATATAAAAGCGAAGCGGTATAGTAATAGCCGCTGCGCTATGGTACAAGAAGGAGAAATATTATTGAGTAGTTTATGTACACATGCAAATTTTACTTTTTTGTCAACTTTCATATTAGGAAATGTGTCTATAAAACATGTTACGAACGTTTTTATACTATAAAGAGCATCGTATAATTTTTTTTTATCGTCAGGAACTAATCCTCGTTCCATAAGCATATACCCTGACACACATTCCTCCCACGACAACTGTCCTTTTGTCAATAACAGTAGATTCCTTATGCTCGTTTGTTCAGCTGATTCTTGTTGTAATGTTTCTTTATTTAAGGATATAGAACCTTTACATATTCTTCTCGTTCCTAATATTTTAGGTACCATCCCTATTTCCCATTTTCTCGCGATACGAGACCACAACTCATAATCTTGCGCAACAGTACATGCTGGATTATATCCTCCCACATCTCTATACGCCTCACTCCGTATCATCACACTAAAATGCCCGAAAGTAGTTCCGAATAACAAGTTCCACCGTAATATGACGGAGTCGGGAGAAGGTGTTTTCTTTATTTTTTGGGTATCACTCACTTCGTAATACCACGTACCTAATAATCCGAGCTGTTGATTTTGATTAAACATATTGACTTGCTCCCGAAAACGTTGCGGCATAGCCACATCATCAATATCAATCCGTGCAATATACGTGCCTTTTGCTAATTGTAATCCCTTAATTAAAGAAGGCGTCAGCCCGATGTTTTTTTCATTTTCAATTAAGTGAATTCTCGAATCGTTATACGATAAAATTATTTTTTTGCTTGTGTCGGTTGACCCATCATTGATAATAAAAAATTCAAAGTCAGAAAAGGTCTGATCCAAAATACTATCGATCGCTTTTCTGATATCTTTTTCGCCATTATAGACTGACATGACGACCGTAACCGTAGGAGCAGTCATTCTTGTTTCGCCTCCTCATTCGGTTTTACCACACTCCATAGTTCACCCCAACAGCATTCACAGTATACAACCGTTAATGCTGCTTCCTTCATTTCTTCAACATATGCTCCCTTCGTATATTCGATACAATGTGTTTGGTCAAGACGATAGTCAACACCTATCTCTTTTTTTAATGGTACGCGCCAGTCCCGTTCAAAACAGGGAACACGAATAAGTATGCGTTTCGGTTTAAGGCAGTGCTCAATTTTCTTTAAAAAATGCACCCGATCGTCTATGTGTTCAAGTACATTAGAAAGCGTAACGACATCAAATGTCTCATGTGGCAGATCTTTTTGTGCATCTCCATGAATAAACGTAAGGCGCGGATGGTAATACTGTTTTTGTGCATGTGCAATATTTTTTTCGTTGAGATCGATGCCGGTTATAGTTACATTTGAAACATGTGTTACTATATCGTAACTTAAAAAACCATTGCCACATCCTATGTCAAGCACCCGCTCACCAGGATTCACATTATGTATAAAAAACTGATGATAATTACTATGTTTATGCTTTGTATGTAATCCATTACCATATACGACAGCGGCGCTCCCTTCCAATGCATATAATCGATTATCAAGTTCAAGAAGAAATTGTAATGATTCTTTTGGTGCTGTTCCAAAAGTAAACAGATTGATTAATCGTATAACCCACTTTATACGAGACAAACATGACATTCTTTTTAAGAGAAGAGATACTATTTTGTGTATCACCATTTTCATATGAATCTGTTACCACCTTATTTTTTTTTCATGCAAAACTTTCCGCCACGACAAAATTCTTTCTGCTTATGCGGAGAAAATCCATAGAGGTCATTATCTAATACCTGTAAAATAATGATATCCGGCTCTACGTATTTCCCCCGTTCCATTAGATATGAAAATTCATCACAGATAGTGTACCCGGCATTTCCCGCATTAATGACTTCTACTCCATCAATGCTTTTTTCTAAAAGTTGCGGATAACAATCATGATTCGACAGATACGGACAGAAGGTAACAGAATCACCGATACACAAAACTCGTGTTAACTCGGAAGACCGAGGGAACGACACCTCCTCTTTACGCCGTAATCCCTGTCTGTTCGTTATCACTCGATAGGGCAGTTCTTCCTTGATAGTCCATATAGAATTATCGTTCGGTTTCAGGTCTCCTAATAAGGCCGGCCGAGAAGTATACTGCACACCCGACCTATGGTTTATATAGGGAGTGATAAAATCTTTAAGCAATCTAGCTAGAACTTGATTACTAAATCTCGATAGATGCGTATCTTCAGGAAGGAGATATACCGTTTCTGGTTCATAGATAGATAATGGTTCGGTGACATCGAGATAGGGAATGGTATACTTCCTGACCAATCGTTCAAAAAATGCGCGGGATACTTTCCGACTCGATTCTTGTGAAGGGATATATAAGACAAATAAAAGAGTATTGATTTCTTTACATGCGGTTACAAATTCATGAAATACTGTCTCATACTTCGCACAGTATTTTTCCCGTTCTTCTTCATATTGTGTATCATTATAAAAGTGAGCGTAATGGTTAGGATCGGATGGTCGTTCTGCTTTATACTCATCCACAGCCTTCTTAATTTTAATCTTGTCTATCATACAACACATTCTGGCATACGCCCCTTTTAAGGCACACTTATTTCCGGAATGTATTTGATAGTGGACACAACGTAGACCTATTTCAGTCAGAAGAAGTAGAATCAGGAGTGGAATAAAAGCAAAAATGACTTTTTTACCGATCCCCATTTGTTCCCTTTCTTTTAAGAAGCTTCATCATACAATTTTTAAGTATATTACGACGCGGAAAGGACTCGCTATCTAAATCCTTGAGAAACCGTTGAAAAATATTCAAATATTTCTCACCACATTCATCAAAAGAATATAAGTGGCTATACTGTAACGATCGATCCCGGTAAAAATCATATTTTTCCGTAACCAATACGATTTTTTCTGCAAATCTTGCATAGTCATAGTCCTCATACTTTTTAAAAAGTTCGGCTGACACGTAGGCAAGCAAATCCTGTGAGAAAAACAATAGTTCTGACATAGCTCCGCTATCGAATCCAACGACCGGAATACCGCAGGAAATAGCTTCAAGAACAGAGTTTGGACAGCACGGATTCTGTTGCGTAAAAAGAAACACATGATTTTCCCGTAACAACTGAGCAACATCTGATAGTTTTTTTGCCTCACGATGAATAACATATTCTCTGTTTAAAAGCATGCCTAACGCAGGGTTAACAATAGGCCCGACGACCGTTAGTTCAAAATTGATCTTGTCCTTTAAAAGGTCTAATGTTTCGACTATTGGTTCTAGCATGTCTTTGTTTCGAAAGGTTCCGGTCGTTATAAATCTTATTTTTTCTTCTTTTGGTGTCCACATATATGTTGGATTCGGATAAAAAATAGTTTTATCAACACCGTTCACTATAATTTCGTATTGCTCACGACTTTTTTCACCAAGCATCGTAAAACATTGGGCTCTGCTATTTTCACTTTGGAAGATAACAAAATCGGCGTAATGGAGATAGATATTTCGTAAATCCTTATTTAGATGAACATATTCTTCTCTATGCTTAGAAGGATAATAGACACCGTCCAGCCGCTGAATAACTTTCCCGCCTTCTTTCTTAATTTTTTTAAGCGTATGCTCGGGATACGTCACCGGAAAAAAGATCAACCGCGACTTTCTTGGACTGTTCGAATAACAAAATCCTCTTTTATCGAGAAATTTTTTTAGATTCTTCCGAAAGGTACTTGGCCCTCCAACATATTCAATTCTCCGAAAAGGTACATAAAGTGATTCGTGTGTGTGTTGCATTACGGCGTCTCCTGAACACTATATGAATTTTAAGCGCCAAAAATTTAAAAATGAGAGTTTCTTTGGCGTATATGTTCCTGCTTGTACTCTATCATACATTTCTTTACAGAAAGCGTAATATGCATTGATCGCCGTATCACTATCACGAATAGTAATAGCCGCTCGGTATTGAGCCAAATGGTCGCGCATCTGAGTTATTGCAGTCAATACATCATGTGGCTCTTCAAACGAAATACCCCCTTTTCCTACTATTTCAGGAAGTCCACCGCTGTTGCGAACGACAGCGGGGAGTCCGCATGAAAGCGCTTCAATTAATGAATTCGAACATGGATCATTCATACTTGCCGTAATAAACATATCATGCGCACGCAACAAATCTGCTAATTTATCGCTCGGTTGAGGCACTACGTGCTGTATATTGTTAAATCGTATTGGACTATTACCGACAAACGTCATTTCATACTGTTTAAAATCAAGGTGATCATCTAAGTACTTATATATGTCAAACCCTTTTCGCATATTCGCAGACCAGCTCGTTGCAATAAGTCTCATTTTTCTTTGATTCGGTATTGATTTATCTTTTAATGGATAAAAAATAGTAGGGTCAGGAACATTGGTAATGACCGTTTCAAAATCATTATGGGACATCCCGTATGCATAATTTTCTCTTAGGCTCCATTGTGATTGAAATATCGTCGCATCTGCAATCAACCGGTTATATTCGTAAATAACGTTATCAATGGTACTTTTGTGCCCTCTCACCAGGGAGACCGGCCCATCGATACGATGTATAAAAAGCATACGGAGATATTTCTTCTTCAGCGCAAGAACCTTTTTTAAACAATGATGGCTATTAAATAAAGCGACATCTGCTTTTTCGACTTCCTCCTCATACATGTTTCTTTTTGCCAATTGAAGCTTTAGCGTTTTTAAAAATTGGTTTGCCCCTCCCCAGGGACCCTCCTTAAATTCATAGATAATATGTATTTTCATACGCCATAGACTTTGTTACTAAACGGATCGCTTTAATTTTAAAAATTCACTGTAAATGTTCATCAGTCTTTTAAGCATAGCATCGTTATTTAAAATATCGATACATCGCTTATACTGTTCTATTACGGTGTTCTTATATCGACTTTCTCTATCATTCTTGTCAGCAACAAAATCATACAAGGCTTTTTTATATTCTTCTTTCGATTGAAAGACATTGGACGGGCTGAGAAAGTCGCGGGCTAATCCCACATCGGTACTTACTATATATGTTTTTGTCGCTGTTGCTTCCATCACTGTTTTAGGCCCTCCTTCAGATTGCGAGGTCACGACATAGATGTCAATAAGAGCATATAATGCCGGTAATGCTTCTATCGCAAGCGAATTAACTGTTAGGTCATCCTCATCGGTTTCTTTTCCGAGATACCAATACGGGATGTGATATTCCTTGCACTTGTGTATTACATAATGCCTTCGCGGCCCTGCCAAGAGCAAAATAAATTTATCTTTCGGTATATCTTTGACTAATTCGATTAAAAAGTCTGGATCTTTTTGCCACTTCGGTCTTGTTAAATCACTGCCTAAGCTATCCCGCTGGAACGAACCAATAATACATTTATTATTAACTATTTCTTTCGGTATGCGATACTGATCAAGAATGTGTTCTCTTTTGAAACTATCTCTCAACGGTTTAAAAAGAGCCATATCAAGGAAAAATGGTTGATAAAAACAAAGAACGTTATGAGCTTCTAAAATCTTTTGCTGCTTCGTGCTCGGCGCGATCCACGCGTGGGCAATGGTATTAACCTGGTTAAACTCCTTTCGCAATGCATACGACGGATCGTCTATATTAATAAAATTTGAAGCAGTTACTAAAAGTTTTTTTTGAAGCCGTAAAAAAAAAAGCGAAATTTTATTTTTGTTTGGTGGAATGCAGGTATTCCACCAGATATTATGAACGATATCTGCTTGCAATTGACTCTTTACTTCTGTAATACCGAGCTGACGTAAGGCATGTAAGATATTGCGCCTTTCTACGTCCATATGCCAGCCAGTGTTGTCTTGACCATCAAGATAGATTTTCATAATTATTTTTTACATACAATACCAAAGCCTGTTGTGTATCCTGAAAATATCTTGTTCTCTTGTCGTTTCTTATCGTGGTCCCACTGCACAGCCTTTTTTTCAAACCATACTATAAACGTATGTAAACATTTCCTCACCATTCTCCCCTTTGGCCTTCCTTCCTTTGATAGTTCGTATATCCATGCCTTCAGCATATTGGCGAGAACGCTAAAGAAAAGTCCCTGTTTTTCAATCTCAATATTCTTAAATCCAATTGCATCCAAAACTGTTCTATAATACAAATCAGTATATCTGCCATAATCACACGGATCTGCATGAACATGAAACATAAAGGGAACACACAGTAAAAAAATGCCGTCTGGCTTTAATACGCGATAGGCTTCTCTCAAGACAGTCCGAGGTTCTATCACATGTTCTAAGACTTCAGAACAAATCACGCCGTCATATGTGGCATCCTCAATGGGAATGCATGCAGCATCACAACAATAATCAGGCATGGTTTTTTTATCGATATTCACATAGGCAACTTTCAAACCATACGTATCAATATTAAACACTCCCCGTTTGTGGTGTTTCTTACCCCCAATATCCAATACGCTACTGCCATGAGGAAAAACAGCAATGTGACGCATAAAGAATCTATCGATATAATAACGACGCATAGAATACGCAAGATCATTCCCCGTGGATATGCCGCATAAGTATTTTTTCTTCATTAATACATAGGTATGAGCAAATTCGATCCATTCTTCAGGATACGTCTTCCCTTTCGCATGATATCTATTAGACGATTTAGGAATGCCTCGTCCCATGTGTATATAAACAATATCCCCTTCATTATCAAAACACCTATCTAATAGTAAGAATTTAAGAGGGTGTGCAGCAGGAATGTTTTCTATAAGCTCCGGATTATTAAAGGTATTCCGGCAAACAAAAGTCTGGTAATTGTGTTTTAAAACATCTAAGGTAATTTGATCCCCTACATCATATTCGGGCATATGGGGGTACCGTTCCTGCCTGATATTGGGCAAAAAACTCATATTGAGTTTTTTATAGATAGAAAAATCTATGAGCATACCGCCAATATGAAGGGCCTGTACTCTCTGTCGGTCATTTCTAAAAGCAGCGATTCTTACTTTATCATTCAATTGTGATTTGAAAAATCTCAACCAATTACTTTTTAATATGAGAGTATCGCTATGCATCACAAAAATATATTTTGAATCGGGATCGATACATCGTATACCGATTTCTAAGCCAATAGCATTGGCATATGCGCCGTTTCTCAATTGAGCGCCCTGTTTATTAAAAAACCTGAACGCACTAACCTTTTGAGTTAAAAAAGGATTAACCGGCTCGGTTTTATTAAAGGCAACATTGACCGAAGGGAAATCTCTTAACCATTTTGTATGTCTCGAAGGGGAATTATTGTCGACAACCCACAATTCATATGGTTCCGGTGTATATTTTAAAATACTTAAAATGCACATTCTCGTAATTTCCTGTGCAATCTTATTGGGCATATAAGTCGGAATAATTATTCTACATGCATCAGGAGAATCAATACTTTTCTTTCTTATGATATTTACTTTATAGTCACGATTATCAATTTCTATTTTCTTAAACATTTCCTCGGTCTCTTTTATCAAAAGGCTTATTCCCTTTTGCATCCTATAAGCATAATACTATCGCACCAATCAACACGATAAATAGCATTAATATAATTCGCTAATGTTTTTTCAATAATGCCCCTAGGATGTCGTTTACTAAAACGTAAAATTTCAAGCACATCAAAACCACCATATGCATATAATGTATACAACGCTTTATACTCCCAACTGGTAACATGATCGATATTCGTTCTCTGTCGTATCGGATGAGCAATATTCGGAACGGTCGAAATAAAATAGCCGCCCTCTTCAAGGTGGGGATACAGATTACAAACGACATGTATGCTTTCTTGGAGAGTGAGATGTTCAAAAAACTGACTCGCAATGATTAAAGAAAATATGTGGCTTGAAGGAATATCTTCGATAGAACGATAATGAAAAGCGCCAGATCGATCATTATCGAGAGAATAGTATACCTCATCAGATAAATGTAAATTTTTTTGTAAAGGTTTTTCCTTCCCTGCACCAATGTCCAGCACGTTCCCTCCCTGATAGAGCTCGGCGATCTTTTTATTCTGCCCATACATAATTGGTAAATCATGAAGTGAACCAAATTTTTGTGTACATTCTTTTAAACAATCGGCATAATACCCATATTCGAAATTGCGTTCGGTATTCAATTTACGCCTCCTTGATTATTTTAAAGATTATTCTTGCAATATCTGTTCCCGAAAAATTATTCCCTGTATTTTTTCTCGCATATTCTTCAAACAATATTTTTCCAACATAGGGTTGAAACATATTCCTCACATTTTCTAATGATTCAAAGTCCCACAAATCAGTTCCTCTTGCCCCATACTGGACGGGAACTTCAATGACAAACATTGAACCATTCTTCGCTACTCGGATAAATTCCGAAATTACCTTTTTGTAATTACGAGCATGTTCGAGCGAATGACAACTAAATATGATATCAAAACTATTATCGTCAAAACTCATGTTATGCATATCCATAACCATTATTTCTCTATCTTCTGAAAAGAGATCAATACCGACAACTTTTCTTGTTTTGAGCGCCTTAAAATCATTTATCTCCTCAATAGACCGGCATCCGATACATAAAACGGTTAATTCTGAAAGATCGATTCTCTTTTGTAACTGCTCTATTAAATATCTATACCTGCTGCCAGTATATACCTCTTTCTTTTGTAACGTTCTAGATAACTGAGAATGTAAATAAGCTCGATGTTC
>JAHJGZ010000102.1 GCA_018823795.1 Candidatus Omnitrophota bacterium | reverse complement strand
TTATCGGTTCGCTTAAACGAATCGCCTTCCCATTCTCATCACGCTCTATGCGATATAACCGAACAAACATGTCACGCCCGCCTTGTAAAACCTCATTCCCATTAGGTGAAAAGGCAACACTCCACGTCGCTGATGGGATATCTGTTTTTATCGGTTCGCTTAAGCCGATAACCTCACCAGGCAATTTTACTTCTGCACGAGAGTGTTGAATTTTATCCAACCAGTCTAAAAATTTCTTTTGCATGTCCCTCTCAATACGAGTCTTTATTTCCTTCACCTCAGCACTACCTCTTTCATATTTTTCATAATATCCAGGATCCTGAAAAATAAGATCTAACAATGCATCAAAACTTCTCACTGATAATATTGTATACTGATTAAACTGTTTGATCGTTTCGATCACCGGCATAAAACGGTCGGAAATATCCGGTTCGTTTTGGTCAAGCTCGGTGAGCAAAGCGCAAAGAGCAGAGCGCTCGGTCTCAGTCAATGCATAATATGCCCGTGCTTTAGCAATGAGGGCTTGCAGTTCACTCTTAAGCTGTGGTGTAATAGTCTCTTCCCCTTCTCTGACGGCAAGTTCTGTCCCTTCATGCACGAGTAAGAGATATAAAAAATTAATAGCCGCGTTTTGTTGCCGTACTTTACTGCTCGAATAATGGTCTTCTAAAATCTTTTTCAGTTCAATATCAGCAACAAAATTCATCTCTTGTCCTTCAGGAACTAAGATACTCTCGGCCGTAAAAATTCCTCCTGCCGAGGGCATATTGTTTGCCCAACTATAACGAATATGAGGAAACCTCTCCTGAAGTATCTTAACAAGGTGAGGGTGATTTTCTTTTAATTTCTTCAATACCGCTAGAATCATGGTCAAATCAATATGCTCTTTTACTTCTATGTTCGCAATGCCACTCGGCATATCGAGCTTCCGACCCAGGCGGGATGAGACAAGGGACGTACGTAATAAGGTACTATATGTTTTTTCTAATGCACCGACAAGAATTTCCTCTGCATTGTCTTGCGTAAGGAAAAATTGAGAGAGCCGCTCAGCATTGTCTTCTCCTAATGCCAGTCTTACAATATTGCCCGCAATGTGTTTTCCGTCTCGTTGTGTGTTAACCTGAAGTGTTACTTCCTCAATAGTAACTGTACCAATGTCAAATGCACCGAGCTCTTTATTGAAAAGTTCGATTTGTTCTTCAGTAATTGGTCTGGTAATCTGCGCTATGGTCAGATGAAAAATTTGCGGGAGCCCTTTGTAGCCTGGCAACGTTCCTGCGTGTGTAAGTTCTTCTCGCATCTGAGAAAATACCGAACCTTCCGGATAGGCATTTAAGGTAATAAACCCGTTCTGCTGGAGGGTAAAACCTTCAATGTGTAATCTAAAAGGGTGTTGCTTTTTGACAATACCGTTAATATCCTTCCACAGATTTGGATTCGTTACTATTTGAGCAAGAAAATTTTCGGCAGACTGTTTTAGTGTTTTCTCTTCAGTTACTCTCTCTATAATCATTGGTATAACAGTCGTATGGAGTGTTTCATAATCGGGAATAATAACAATATTGTTAAAAATATCCTTTAGCATTCCCACCGCCGTATCAAATTGATCACGCTCATGCGTATGTTCATCCTTCAATAATGGCCTCCCGATTATTGCTGAAAGACACGCAAGTGGCTGGTATGTAAAGGTATCATTTTCCTTAAGCATGGCTCTAAAACCATTTTGATCTACTTTTTGCTGTTGCAAAATTTTATTTTGACCAAACACACCAAGAGCGTTGTAAACAATACCGACATTCGCCGGATCTATAATAATCTTTTCTACTTCAGAAAAAGGGATATCTTCTAGCCCCGCTATTTTCTTCTGAGCTATACAATAATGATAGAGTTTTTCAAGAGTAAAACTTCCATCCGGCTTAATCACTTTTCCTTTTTCGGCATCCAATTCGTACAATTCAGCAGCAAAAAGGTACTTATAAAATATAATAAGGAAATTCTTGATTACTTCTTCTTGATGCTCATTGCTCGGCAATTTTGACTCAACAATAATGCCATCAATCCGCTGAGGTCTCGTAAGGTCCATGATCGCTTTTAACTGATCGATCATTCCTTCTTTAGTCGCTATAAGGTCAATCTGCGTAAGAGTGTCTGCCATATCATGTGAAGTGCTTTCAATAACAGCACGCTGTACTATGCTATTGGCAACCGTATAAATAGCGTCAATTTTTCTTTTGATTTCCAAATCTGTTACGGTATCCTTAATAACTTTAAGCCGGGAAGCCCATTCTGTGTGATTGACCGTAGACCATTGCCATGCATCACCAAATGCTTGCATAACCGCTTCTTCCCCTGCCACTCCGCATAGTGCTTTCATACATCCATTAATGTTGCGCGCGGTGATATAGCTCGTAAGATGCGGTGCAAGCGGAATAAGGTTACCCATCATGCGGTCCATATAGCCTGTTGCATCGGTAACAGTGTTAATATTGGGCGTAACTGTCACATAGGAAATGTTCCTCTCTTTTAGGATCTTAGCAATACCATCAGAATGATAGCCACCGGCAACAAGAATGCCATATATTTTTCTATCTTCTTCCATTTT
This sequence comes from Candidatus Omnitrophota bacterium, assembly GCA_018823795.1. Taxonomy (GTDB): domain Bacteria; phylum Omnitrophota; class Omnitrophia; order JAHJGZ01; family JAHJGZ01; genus JAHJGZ01. The sequence goes on along the minus strand of JAHJGZ010000102.1, from coordinate 6,407 downwards.
AATAAGAAGATTATCAACCATGGCGGACTCACGCCCCTTTGCAAGAGTATAAAATTTTTGAACTTGATTAAAGAGCTTGCTAACCTCGTCGGTTGAATCGTGTTCACCTACGAGGCGGTCTAGGTCAAGACCTCCTGATCCGCGGGTCAAATGGACCAGGTTATTTCCTTTAGCTATAGTAGCAAGCTCGTTTGTTAATCGGATGAAAAGATCATAGTCTATAGTTTCAAAAATGGCTGTTACTTCATCTCTTGTTCCTTGGAGGGTCAATACCTTTTCCAATAAATATATTTTTTTATCAAGTTCGATTAACTTTTTTTCATCTTCTGTCTGAGCAAGAGCTATTTTTATTGTGTGCGTTAATGACTCTATATCCTGCTTAAGATGATGCACATCAAAGAGGGCATGTTTTCGTATAATCTGCATCTTTTTTTGAATAAGCGGATACGCTTCTTCATTAAAAACCCCCTCACGTTGCGCTATACTCCACAGTTCTAGCATGGCAGTATCAGTATTACTTTCTGCATACTCACCGAAATAAGGCACGGTTTCACAAAGGCGATCGATTTCTTGTTCTAACGAATGCTGGTCAATTGAGGAACTTAAAAAAGCTATTTCTTTAAAAAGTGTTAGATGTGGATATTGATAGAGGTCAATGGCATATTTTTCAGCATACGTATAAAGAGAGGAAACATAATCGCTGATTTTTCTTCGTTCTTGCTCATAATCGCTTTCTAAGACATCAAACCTTTTAAGTTCGTCATCATACATCATTTCTTTCAAGGTAATCAACGGTACTATTAATTGATTAAGCATCGTTTCAACTAATTCTTTGCGAGATGATACTGCATGAAAAAGGCGGAAATCTTCATAAAAAAGGTCGGCATCTTCTATACCCCACAAATTCATAGATTCTTCCGAGCATACCGCAGCATGTTCGACACCGGTAAGATACCCTTTTCGCATAATTGCTTCTGATGCTTGCTCACGTGCTTCAGAGATAGGATAATTTCGTAAACGGCTGATATCAATTTTACCAATAGCACCTTCAACACCGATGACGGTATGAGTAGTATCGAATTGGGGAATAATTGATTGAATAAGATGGGCGATATTTTTCTGTGCACCAAAATTGTTGTGCGCATCCTGGACAATAATGACCGTACGGTTATTATTGGAGGCTATATTTTTATTATACCCGCGTGGTCCCGTTCCTTTCCATCGTTCCTTCACTCGACCATATTCTTGAGGAACATTAACGCGGTAGACAAAATCAGGTGCGGATAGAGCAATGGTATTAGTAGTGAATACCATAACAACGGGAATAGCCATTATTTTAACTAATTTTTTAAACATATCAAAACTCCAATAAATGATGGATCACACCCAATCAGTCTTTCATTTTCTTAAGCAATTGATACAATTAATGCAAAAAGGACTTGAAAAACATTCTGACGTAACATCTCAAGCTTTTCATATTTATTACTATCCAAATAGCCTAATCGATTTGATACCTGTAAGAGCCGTCCCGTTTCATTGATCGATCTGCGTGCTCTGTATAAAAACTGCAAACAATTCTTCTTCTTATCTTGATACACCCCTTCGACGATATTGGTTGTTATCAAGTCGGCGGTTTTCTGTAATCGATGAGTCAATCCATCTTGTTCTGCTCGAGGAAAGGTATTGCTGTTTTCATATACTTCACGTACTAAATTACCAGCTAACTTATATACTTTTTTGCTTTCATGTTCTCGTACCATTGCACTCACCTCACTTTCTGTAATTGATATTTCTTTACTATTTTGTATCTGCTTTCAGTTGCCCTCTTAATAAAAAAATAGCCAGTTACAAACATTTCTCATGTTTGCAGCTGGCTGTCATAAGCTTCCAACTATCCTTATGGACGTGATTGCAATCCTTTGCTCCTCTTAGACCCTATAGCTTTGTGTCATTGAGTTTCCTCAATTTTACCTCATTTAAAACATAGCACACAGCCTGCTAACTGTCAATACGTAACCCATTATTTATAAACAACTTACGATGTTTTCTTTATAAAGTTTCTTTATAAAGATGAGAAAAAAAGTGTAAGTTGTTAGTATTAAAAGTCTGAAAGGAAATTAATCGATGGGGGCATATAAATAGTGATCGGGGCCCAGTTTTGAATTTTTGATATAAAATTCAAAACCGAGCCCCGATTTAATAAACTCCAAAAATAAGCCGGATTCTGTCGAGCCTGCCTATTGGCAGGCAAGGATGGTCATTTATCTTGTGGATGCAAGTTACCTTACACCGCTAACGACCCACCCGAGATTTAAAAAGGAAACGGGTCGCTTCCCTCCCGCATACTGTGCAGGAATCATCTCCTATTTGGTCTTTCTCCACGTAGAGATTACCTCTTTTCACTCCGGCCTACCGCATATCACTACGCGGCATTCCCCGGCATTAGTCTCTGTGGCTCTAATCCGTCCGCCATGTTTCTTAGCGGAGACGGGCGTTACCCGCTACGTTACCCTGTGGAGTCCGGACTTTCCTCCCATCACCAACGGTGACGAGCGACCATCTTTTTGGAGTTATTGGGAGATATTATACACACGCTTTATACAATGTGCAATATGCAATCTATTATAACGGTTCAGCGTCAGAAATGTATAAGTAAAACTGTTTACGTATGCACCACTTTTATCATTAACACCGCGCCACTTATAAACATAAGAACATTCGGCAACCATAATGCAATCCACGGCACAAGCACACCCTGGATGGCAATGGTGTTTGCCCAGGCAAACAGAATATAATAAATGGTAATAACTGCCATCGAAAGAACAAAGCTAACCACCGGTTCACCACGCCGTGTAATCAATGCAAGAGGAAGACCAATAAGTGCAAAAACGAACGACGCAAATGAAAAAGATATTTTTTTGTGAATTTCAGCTTTAAAGCTATTCATCAAGTCAATTCTCTGTGATGGCGTTTGATTGTCGGTTTGTATTTTATGGACCAGTTCATCTATCGTCATATCCTTTGTTTTCTTTGATAGTTGCCCACTGTCATCGACCGCAAACGGTGGCAAAATAAAAGTTTGAAAATCTAATTTATAGAAAATATTCGGATCATCAGCATTCGGCTCATCAGATGTGCCATTATATAATTTTAATGACAATGTTTTCTTCTGTGGATCAGACATAATTTCACCACGTTCGGCAATGATAGTCCGCGTAGGGCTGTTTTCCTGCGGCTGATAAATAGTAATATTTTTTAACATAGTGCCGTCAATTTCCCGTACAAATATAATATACCCGTCAAATTCCTTAATAAATCGTCCTGCTTCTATGTATGCAAGTGGTTTTTTCATTAATATGTTTCTTAATGCCATGCGATAAGCAAAATGCGTTTTTGGTAAAATTTGATCATTCATAATAAGAGAAAAAATACTTAAAACAATACTCACCACTAAAATCGGTAACAGCATTCTAAAAATATTGATACCGCTCGCCTTAATTGCCGTAATCTCATTATTTTGAGCCATACCGCCAAAAACAAGCAAGATGGCAGTTAATGCACTCGTCGGAATGGTAAAACTTAAAAGTCGTGGAATTAAGAGTACGACAATGCGTGAAATATCTAATATACTGACCCCTTTATTAATGACAAGGTCGGCCATTTTGACCAAATTGCCTACAATAAAAATAAAAGTAACGAGCAAAAGCGCCATACAAAAAGGAATGACAAGTTCTCGTAACATATAGGCGCGGAGTAATTTCATAATTTCCACCGTCCGTAAATCTTATTGCCACAAAATTGGCATTGAGTATCTTTAATGTTAAAACTCACGACCGAATATCCAATACGGCCAACAACAACGTTGCTACATGCAGGACATACCGTATCCTGTCCTTTTCGTCCACTGACATTGCCAATATAGACATAATGAAGTCCAACACTCCGTGCAACATTCCACGCCTCATGGAGTGTTGAGATGGGTGTTGGCTGCAAGTGTTTCAACTTGTAATGAGGTGAAAACCGTGAAAAGTGCACCGGTACATCAGGCGAAACTTCATTCATCAGCCACGTACACATTTCTTTAATTTCTACCATATTATCATTGAGTGTCGGAACAATCAAGTTCGTCACTTCAACGATCACCCCTTTTTTATATAAATATTTAATACACTGTAAAACGGGCTTTAATTGACCACCAGTAATCCGAGCATAGAAATCATCGTTAAATCCCTTCAAATCAACATTTGCTGAATCAAGCACTTCCGCCAGCTCTTCAAGCGGTTTTTTATTAATAAATCCACACGTTACATATACATTTCCTAATCCGCTCTTACGGGCAAATCGTGCCGTATCTATCATATATTCAAAAAATACTGTTGGCTCAGTATAGGTATACGCAATCGATTTACATTTGGCACGCAACGCAGATACGATAACTGCCTCAGGAAGAAGCTTATAATGAGAGGCATCCTCCGGATTTGCTTGGGATATTTGCCAGTTTTGACAGTATTTACAACTAAGACAGCATCCCGCCGTTGCAATAGAAAAAGTTTCGCTTCCAGGGATGAAATGATAGGCCGGTTTTTTTTCAATGGGATCGACGTGAACAGCACAAGGACGCCCATAGGTAAGTGTATAAATTTCATTATCAAGATTAATACGTATCCGGCACTTTCCCCTCTCTCCCTCTGGCAATACACAGCGGTTCGGGCAAAGACTACACATAACCAAGCTCATCAGATTACCCCCTAAACAAGAGGTAAGGGCTAAGAGATAAGAGAAAAAAACTATAGAAATCTCGCTAATCTACTTACCGCTTACTCCTTATTCCTTATCTCTAAAATAATGCATAAATAAATGGGGCAACAGCAGAGCTCTCGGTAAAAATAATTAAGAGCCCTAACAAAAGTAGCATAATAATAATCGGCGTTAGCCACCACTTCTTTCGCTCACCCAAAAAAACGAAAAATTCTTTGATGATTGAAAATTTTCCCATGTAATTTCCTCCTTCAATGGCCTCATTTATTCTACCGTTACCGACTTTGCCAAATTGCGCGGTTGATCCACATCACATCCGTTTAACACAGCAATCTTATAAGCAAAAAATTGAAGTGGAACAATCGTGAGTATCGGTGACATCAGTTCTGGCACTTTTGGGATATAAAATTTATAATCGGCGTATTTCTTTATGAGTTTATCCCCTTGTGTCGCAACCGCAATGACCATGCCTCCTCGTGCTTTTACCTCTTGAATATTGCTGAGCATCTTATCATATGTTTTCGAATCAGGGACAATACAAACCACCGGAAGATGTTTATCAACAAGAGCAATAGGGCCATGTTTCATCTCACCGGCTGAATAACCATGTGCATGGATGTATGAGATTTCCTTCAACTTAAGCGCGCCTTCAAGTGCTGTCGCATAATTAAATCCTCTACCAAGATAAATAAAATTTTTTGCCTTTGCCAACCGCCCTGCACAATGGTAGACATTCTTACAATCATCAACAATAGTAGTAACTCGTTTTGATAATGTACTCATGACACGAAGCAGTCGCGCTTCATGATCTTTTTTAATTTTTCCTCGAATACGCCCAAGGTATATGGCAAGCAGACAAAGTGTCGTCAGTTGTGCCAGATATGCTTTTGTAGAAGCAACCCCAATTTCTGGACCGGCATGGGTATAAATGACCACATCCGCTTCCCGCGCAATCGTACTGCCCACGACATTACAAATTGCCAGCGTCATTGCTCCCTTTTTCTTTGCCTCATGTAATGCGGCTAACGTGTCTGCCGTTTCACCAGATTGCGTAATAAGTATTACCAGATCATCTTGGGAAAGGATTGGGTCAGAATAACGGAATTCACTTGAAACATTAACTTCAACCGGAATCTTTGCATATTCCTCGACCATATATTTTGCAACAAGACCGGCATGATACGCAGTACCACAGCTTACAATAAACACTTTATTGATTGTTTTCATGCGACGGTCAAGTGCACGGTTTATCGTATCAAAAACAACCTCCTGTTTCCTCTTATCTATTCGTTCATTGACGGTATCAGCAACAACGCGCGGTTGTTCATGGATCTCCTTGAGCATAAAATGGGGGAATCCGCCTTTTTGTGCCTGTTCGATATTCCATTGTATTTTCGAAACAACTGTCTTAATCGGACGTTTTCCTTTTAATGGATATATCTGCACCTTTTTTTGAGAGACTACCGCTAATTGATTATCCTCCACATAAATCACTTTTTTTGTGTACGGCAGGAGTGCTGAAACATCACTCGCCACATAGTGTGCATTTTTACTAATACCGATTACCAGCGGATTTGAACGTTTAAAAGCAACTATTTTATCTGGCTCTTCTAGTGACATAGCCAAAATAACGAATGATCCTTTTAATT
>JAHJGZ010000101.1 GCA_018823795.1 Candidatus Omnitrophota bacterium | reverse complement strand
GATGTGTTATAACAAACAACGAGATTCCCAGTACTACCGAATACGTCATATCAAAAGTCCATGCCATAAAATAAATTTGGTAGAGCAATAAAATAATCCACAAAATATAAAAGATACACCTTCTTACCTTATCATCTTCATAGACAATACTTTTTTTTATCCGCCGTATCAATCCGATTTGCAGGAGCACAAAAAAAATCAGCCCGAATATGCCTGTCCGGTATAGCTGGTCAATATACATATTATGAAGACCGGCATCTGCAAAATAGATCGGCGTTCCATATTTAACACCGATGATACAATCTTTTAGCGACATATTTTTTAAATAGTCGACATTTGCTTGTATCCTCCAAAAAAATGTAGACTCGTTGTAATTCAAAACAGCGGCAGAGGCTGAATATAAATTATTGCTCCATTTTAATATAACTACTGGATTGTAAAGCCATGTTATACCTATCAGTATAACTATGGAAAACATGACCATACCTATTCTATAGATTCCCTTCTGTGCATGCTTCAGTATTATAACCATTGTACCGATACCCGCAAGTATCCACATTGTCCGGATTTGACACATAATAATAGCAATAAGCAAAAGAATTATTGCTATTTTTTTAGTTAGAATATACCGTTTTGAAATACGCCAGATATCATAGGTAAGCAATACAAAATATGCAATGACCATCACAAAAACGCCGTTTCTATCAAGTACCCGGTCTCCGATCCACACCCCCTGATATTTCATCGAATGTTCAAACCGAGGGATAAAATTAAATATACGCAGATATGCGACTAATGCAATCATTACCCCGTATACTATAAAAACAATCATGAGTGATCGCAATTCTTTTTTATCTATTTTTGATGTACCAAAATAAAGCGTCGCAACAACAAAAAAAATAGCATGCCTTGACTGAACAATGGCGGACTGTCCGAAAACCATGAGGCCGCGCAACAATGAAATTATAATAAGAAGTGAAAGCATGAGGAATGATTTCGCTGTACGTGATGAAAAGAGAATCATGCTTCGGCGGTTTGTTAATAAACGTAAGCCAATAATAGCCGTAAAAAGTATTATCAATGCATCACTTAAAAATATGTTGAACTCCCCTATAGAAAAAAAAGGATGCCGACCAAGCAGTTGATGTATTGTTATAATGTACAGGATAGCTATAACCGCATTTACGGAGCTTCGATAAATCAGTGGAAACAAAAAAATACATGCGGCGATATATACAATTTTAATGTCTAAAAAAACCGCGGAATTAAAGACAATCCCCAGGTAAATAAATGTTAACATCATAGAAAATGAAAGTATTTTTTTATCGCTATTGGCTTCTATTGAATTACCCGGGGATAAAGACCGCATATTATGAATCAATCCTTTTTAAAATATATTCAACCTCAGTCATGACATCATCGACTTCAATATTTTTTACACATTGGCCTATTCTGTCATCATATAGCTGAAATACTTTGCGCCTAATTTTTGCAGCAAGAGTATTCTGTTTATATTTACAAAGCCATGCACACCTAAAGCAATCCATTTTTTTGAAAATAATCCTGTTACGCTCAATCGGCCCATAAGGATAAAACCGCCCGAAATGCCCGCCGCCCATTAAACATATATTCGGTGTTCCAACAGCAGCTGCTACGTGAATGACTGCTGAATCCATTCCAATTATAAAATTCGCTTCTTTTACAATTTTTGCTAGAAAGCGTAAATCTACTGTATTTGCGATATCGATAATTCTGTCATCTGCTCCTGTTATTTCCAGGATATTCTTTATGACCCTCTCATCAGCACCCGCTCCAGAAAATAGTATTTTATATCCTGTTTTATCAAGCACCTCCCTAACAACCATTACCCATTTTTCCACAGGCCACATTTTTATCGGAAATCTAGCCCCTGGTGCTAGTACGACGTACGCTTTTTCTTTTAACTGATATTCATCCTTAAATTTTTTAAAATCATCTTTTTTTTCCTCGAGCCCCCATATCTCGGTCTTTAATTCAATAATCCCTTTATAACCAACTTTTTTTATAAACTCTTCATTTCTCTCGATCTCTTTTTTATGTTGGGGGTCAGGATCAATTAATGTGTTAAACATCCGATTACGCCGCAATTTACTTCTGTTATTATCATGCACATTAAATGCGATTTTTTCTTTTCCTTTTGCCAGGAGCACGACCGAATCTCTATTCCTTTCATAAATAGGATAAATTACTTTATCATAATACACCGACCTTAATATCATCATTTGCTTGATATACCGAATAGGATTACCAAAAAAATTGATTTCCTGGTCAAACGGTATGACTTTATCTATGTAAGGGTTGTTTTGCGTAAGAGATACCACCAAAGGAATTACGACTAAATGGATATCATAGCCAGAAAATAGTTCTCTATAGTATTTCAACATCGGAGAAAATATTATAAAATCACCAATTCCATCGGTACGAACAAGCAAAAGCTTCTTATTTCTTTTCATTGGTTACGCTCGTTAAATAATTTTCAAATATCTGCAAATATTGTTTTTTAGCGTTCTGGATGAGTTTTTTTATTTCATTTTTAAATGTATCCCTATTGCTTAAAATAGTGTCCATAATCTCTCTTGCCGAAAGGTGTTCAATCTCACTAAGAACCATATTAGGGATCCCCACCAGATCTGCCATCTTTAATCTACTATCGATACCCACTACTAACGATTTTCTGCCATAACTTCCAATCATCATTGCTCCATGAATGCGATTTAACAAGCCCCCAACGCATTGTCCATAAAACGCGATATAATCTTTATAGTCATCTGAATAAAAAATATCTTTATTGTCCACATTCATCATTTGTGCCTGCATATATTCATTTTTATTATGGCAGACCCATTTAACCATGAATTTTTTTTGTGCTAATTTGCTAACTTCACGCACTTTTTTTTTCCATATGTTGATATAGCGTTTTTGGTCATATAAATAATGCCCGCCTAACGGCATATAATTTATTACAAAATATTTTTCATCATCATTATGTATGTTTAACGATTCTCGCGCAAAAAGAGAAGTGCACGGTAACAAAACACTACTCAAGTTCAGTTCCTTTAACAAATCATGTGCTACTACATCACGAACCGTCGTAATCCTGCAAAAAGCATGAATGTCCCGAATAAATTTTTTTAATTTTTTATGTTTGAGCATATCTTCACATGATCGATCATCGGCAATACAGGACCCTGCTGCTATATTTAAAACAGGTATATCTTTATATACTTTTGATATCCGTTCATACCAAAAAGGCGTCACCCATTCAGCTAAGGAACTATTATGATATTTGTTCAACCAGTACACCGGCGCACCGGCTTGAATAATAATATCGGCATTAAGAATTTGGTCAAAATAGTTACTGACATATTCCCTTCTCATATTTTTCCAAATATGGCTCAATCCCCACAATTTGAATATATGAGGGCCTGGCCTCACCGGCTCATGCTTATGAATGCAAACGGAATCGAAAGATCCTATAATACGCTTTACAAAATAAACAATACCTTCTCTAATGAAATCATCTCCGACATTATGATTTACCGTTGTCAAAAAAGCCAACTTGGGCTGCATATTTTTCTCTTTCGTTTTAATAGAATTAGCTATTACGCACTCGTCTATCAGCAATAGAAAACAAAAAGTCTTTCATTAGTTTACTTCCATCCCATCTCTGCAACTGTACTTTTTTATTGCTTTTAAAATCATAGTTTTCAAAGTCTCTCAAATTTGGAAAATAGTGTATATTGTTCACTTTTTTATATACATCACCGAGATATCGATCGTGTAAATTTAAGCTAATAATTGTCTTATTGTCGAATAATAATGAAGCTAAAAACAACACGGTAGAATTTTGACTGATAATGACGCCACACGTTGAAAAAAAATCCATTGCATTCTCAAACTGGTTAACAATTTTTACATTATCGCTTTGTGTAACCACCGTTTTAAACATTTCGGAAATATTTAATTCATCTGACTGTGCCGGATGAGGCTTAAGCCAAATCGTGCTTTGCGGAAACTTTTGTGACAAGATTTCTATAACTTTTATCCATGATTTACAAAAATCGTCACGCGTGATAACCCTACGGAGTTCTTTATTGAATGTATATTGAATATCGTCTAAAAATATTATAATCGATTCGCAATCAGATAATTCAACCGATCTACAGTTCAACAACTTATTATTAAAACGAATGTTGCAATCCCACGTTATAGGATGCGGTATAACAATAGTTTCTTTCGGCTCAACGCCGCCTTTAATGAAAATGCTTCGTTCTCTTTCGCCATATAAAATATAATGATCACCGTCTCTCATCGTAGAATGACCCTTATGAGTAAAACAGCTGGATTTACCCCAAAAGGGTTGCTCGCCAACCACCAAGGGTGCAATCATATAATGCCACCAGTGACGGACTGTGTTTACTATGTCAATAAGTATCGATGCAAAAGTAAAAGGTACTCCATATTTATATTTTATAAATAAGGCTTTTTCGCTGTTCATCATAATCCTTTGTTCCCGTCTTTCTCCGACCATAAATCCACTTTGATAGCATATATTAACGCATCCGCATTTCTTTGCCTGACGGAATAAATAGATATTAAGCGGATGCATATCATCGGGTGCAAATGCATATTTAAAGTTATTTTTTTTGAATATTTTTTTAAATATATTCTTATAGTTTTCATGGCGCTTTATCATATAAAAAAGGCCCACCATATATATTTTCACTATTCGATTCTCTGTTAAATCATTAATTCTATTTATATCCTCAGACGCTGCATTTTCTAGCACGAGGGTTACATCATAACTCTTAGATAATTCGTTTACGTAATAAATGCCCGTCGACCACAAAAGATGTATCGGCCCCGGATAAAAAATAATTTCTTCTCTCATTCCTCTACCTTTTTATGAATTCTGAGATATATTCTCTCGCGTACTTCAATTCTTTATTACTAAACACCTTTAATATAAAGAGACACGCAATATAGAAAAGGCCGTTTATGAAAACCAAGAGAAATATGCCGCTTATTGTGTGGCTAAGAAAACACCTCATGAGATAGAGGCTTATCCCCATAAAAAATGCGGAAATTATAGCTTTTGAAACAACGGTCAAACTATAATCAACAGTTATGTACTTTTTTATTTTTTGATTGAGCATTATAAATGAAATCAAATAGGTTATTACTGTCGTTATCGCTGCCACGCTGATATTTCGATATATATAAATAAAGATGATGTTAAGAATGAGGTTTAAGAGCGAAGCTACTAGATTAATACCAAACATAACGCGCGTCTTTTGCTGCACAAATAATATATTTACTAAGAAGAGATTAATTCCATACAGTAATATTCCAACCGCAACAAGCGGGACAACGAAATGAGCGGCATTTGCTACGTCATTACTTGCAATCAATACAAGGATTGGCTTCGATAACACGATACATCCGGTTATAAATGGGATTCCAACAAGAAAATACAATCGCATCATATACAGAGGCAATCGTACTGCAACATCCGTATCCCCTTTATCAACCGCGTGAGACAGCAATGGCCGGAGCACGCCGCTGCCACACACTTTCGGTATTAAAATAATTACTGAACCAAGCATATATGCAGCATTGTAATATCCCACTGCTGCTGCCGG
>JAHJGZ010000011.1 GCA_018823795.1 Candidatus Omnitrophota bacterium | reverse complement strand
TTGTAGGTTTGGACCTGTTTGATGAATGTACGTAAGTTCTCGGCAAGGTCATAAGCAACCTTAATAGTGCTCATTACTAAGAGAGGTGAATCTTTTACCACGCCGTCAACCGATTCACCAAAAAGAGCTTCTGCCGCATCAAAAAAGGTTGGAGCTTTTTTAAATTCTACTTTTTTATCGGTCGCTGCAATTTCTTTTAACATGTCACGATAATTCGGATTTAATTCCCTATATTGATCCGGGGTAATTTTTTCTCCAGCAACAAAATACTGATAAATCGAATTTCCCTCATCAAATGTACCGGTTCGATTCTCATTGATTACTCCCGCAATAGCTTCTTTCGAAAATGGTACATTTTCATACACATTATGTATATCTTTCCCAACTACCCATGCATCGATTTCTTTACATGCCTCAGTCCCTAAATAATTCTGCAACATTGTGATTTCATCTTTCCCGCCCGGGCCGTCAAGAAATACAACAATCTTAACATCACAGGTGTTAACATCAAGTCTGTTTTCCTTATGCCGACGAATTTGGTCGTGAAGAATAGTATTAACTGAAGTCGCTACTGCCTGTGAACCATCATGAGCAACAATGCGTCCATCGACGCAATTCGTATCATGTAAAAATACCCGGCCATTAACTAAGAGATATTTGGTTTCAGGTTGGGGTAATAATGGAGCGGCACTGCAATACCATCCTTCAGGTTTATCCTCATCATCAGTTTTATCATCCTCAAGCCCATCAATATCAATCTCTTCTATCATCGCTTCTTTCATCGCCGCATTAATTTTGACAACATTATCTAAAAAGGTGTCTAACTCAATCTCTATTGCAAAACCACCGTATGATAAGATTGGGTTTAATATTTCTTGCAAGATAAGAAGCGGATTCTTTGTTGTTACCGTACGTTTCGGTAAATCTGATATTCCCTCTTGAAAGGTGTACTGTATCGTATAGCTACTAAAAGCATTGATAGTGATATCAATTTCGAGATATTCCCTATCTTTCGTAAGCCAGGGGCTGAGCCGAAATTTAGAAATCATTGCATTAATAATCTTTTCCAATTCCTTCTCAGGAATGCCGTCAATACTACTCTCAGTAATAATGCTTTGTATTTCGCGTATTCTGTTGACAGCGGCGGGCTTTTGTCCATCAGTAGCCTCATCAACTGTCTCATCCTCAGAATCACTTATTGTTTCGGCATCTAATTGTATTAACCGTGCCTCTAAATCTTCAAGCGCGACAATCGATTGTATCGGCATTTCAGAAAGACTGTTGCGAAATTCGAATGTTTGGTTCTCCTCATTCCAATAACGTATTGTCCACCGGTCCTCCTCAAACTTCGAATAGAGCACAAGGGCAATATCTCCATTTTCCATAAAACATACCGTACCCGGCCGCCCGATTTCATCAAGTGAAAATTCCGTCCGAGCACGACTACGCAGTGTTTCTAGAAGATTAATATCAGGATTTGCAAATCCTACATCTCGCGCTGCATATTTGCGAATGTTGGATACTATTGCTTGTAATGAACTCTGTTCAAACAATGCCCCCACAGCATCAGGGTCAACACCTACACTCTTTTCGGCTTTAATCTCTTTCATAAGCGCTCTTTTTTCACTATGCGATAAGTAGGGTAAAATACAGTCACGAATGACCTCAAATACTGCACGGTACAGGTTATCTCTTTTATCGACATACGATCCAGCTGCTTCTCCAGCAGTAATGTCTTTGATATACTCATAATCCGATGTGGTGAGTCTCTCCCCATAACCGCGAACAAGTTTTTTATAGATACGATACAATGTCTCGACGCGATACAATGATGCGATACTATACGGTGCTTCGGGATCATCTTCTATATCCCTCAATTGTGCCAGTTGATTGAAAAGTTCTTCCTCTTCCGCAAATGAAAAAGGAGGTATGCCTTGCGCTGTTTCAAACTGGTTAGCCATAGCGCTTATTGTTTCTATAAATTGTTCTTCGTTATCATCTTTTGTAAATCCACCACCTAAATTTTCATTTCTAATAAAAGAATAAATATTGCGTAATAAATTGGTCGGATTTTCTGTTTCAATGACTTGATCTGTTGCTTCCCCATCCCCATATATATATTGGACAGTAACCGTTTTATCAGATTGGTCCATTATCAACACTGAAACAAATCCCAACTTGTTAGTTTCCCAACCACCATCATCAATAAAGTTTATTGCTTCATTCATCAGACGCACAACAGAAGGAATGTCCGCTTCTATTTCTGATGATTCGCGTTTACGTATTTCAGTTACCCGTTCATCGGAAACAGTAAGGGCTGTTTCTCCTCTATCATCACTTCGTGTCTCACGTGCAGGATCAATAAACGCATAGAAATCGTCTTCGGTAAGCTTTTCGTACGGCATCACTTGCAGTACATATTCGTAATCGTTATCCGTATCTATGAACGTTAATCCTGAAAGTACTGAAAGGCCAAAATCTTTTCGTCCCTGCACAACATAAACAGCGCCGTCATCTTTAATCAAGGCATCCCCCCGTTGCAATCGAACACTATTTTTCCGTGTTACCCGCGGCAACAAATTACGTTTTTTTCTCCAGCCAAGTGTTTCCTCTAAATTTTTCCAATTACCACTGCCCCCTCTCACATCCATACTCGATAACGTAACCGGTTCCATTGGATATAGATTTTCGCCTCCTAATAATTTAAAGCTTATATTCCCCCTTACGATAGTGTCACTCATATAAAACTTTTCCATTTCACGTATTTTATACATAAAGGCATATTGATCATCAAGGGATAATGCTTTAAAAATAGAATCAAACCATCCCTGAGCAACTCTAAAAGCCTGTTCACGATCACTATTACCGTCTCCTGCAACAAGGCCTATAAACGCTTTGAAGTTTGACTGTGGCGGCGGTATACGGTCTTTATGTTGAGTCCCCAGGGCAACCGTAGCTTCAATAAATGATTCCCGCTTATTTTTCAGCATCCCGATCTGATTGTAAACATATGACTCCTTACGCAGAAAATCGTATTGTTCACCAACCGACAACATCGACCAAAGACCGTTTTCTCCATCGAATAATTCACTAGCTATTTGAAAAAGGTCGGCACGGTCAGCATAGCGTTCGTCATCACTTTTCTTGAGTTCATCAATACTGATGTTTTGTAAATCATTCGTTGCTCCGCGTAATTGTTTAACCAAGGCATATACTGCTAAAAGAAGCCGCTTTTCATCTTTCTTAACTTCCTCAACCTGTTCATTAACGTACCGCTCCATCTTTTTTTGTAAATCTTCGATTTTGGTATTAAACCTTATTTCATCCCTTTCCCATCTAAATCCTTTTCCAAACTCTTCTATTAACGCAAGCGCCGCTTCGCATAATTGTACCGGAGATGCAGGAACCCTATCCTTGTACTGAATCTTGTCTGCATAATAATCGGTGACACGAAACGCATCGGACCCCTGTTCGGTTATTCGTATCAAAGCTGCCGAATTTTCCATTGTTTCCCATACACTTTTATGTAAGAATCTAATCGTCTCCTTCATCAGACGCGAAACCGTATCCGATGGTTTTTTATCGGCATCGGTTTTTTGTAATTCGGCAACGACTTGCCCATCAAAGATACGCTTCATATCAGATGGGAGTCGTTCCCAAATACCATTGAACAATACTTCAAGAGATTTACGAATGGCAGGAGCAACATTGTCGGCACCATCAGTCTGTACATATACATCCTGAAACGTCGCCTTCTGTGCCTGTAATACTGCTTCTTCTCCTTCTGTTAATCCTGTTAATCCTATAATTGGAGAAATTGCTTCTATAAAAGAGATAATCTGGTTCATATATCTTCTATAATCTCGTTCCCTCAACGTTGACGCACGGGCTAAAATTGCCTTTTCCTCTTCTGGCGTTATTACTTTCTTCGGTTCTTCTTTATCCTCCTCTGTCTCCTGGTCTTCTTCTATCTGAAACCATCTATCTAAGATATCTTCAGGCTCCGGTTCCGATGGTTCGATATCTGCAGTATCACTATCTTTGTATCGCACCCGCAATTTTAATAGACACGTTGCAATAAGGAGTTCGTCGAAAGAATCGTATACGTCGCCACGGTTACTTCTTTGCTTAAGAAACTGTTCAATATTTTCGATAATGCCTAGCTGCTCTTTTGTTGATAACGTATCCCATATTTTGTTAATGAGTGCATCAGCCTGTCTAATCTTTTTCAGATCACTACTTGTAAGAGCTTCTGTAATTTCAGGCAACGGCAATGCATCTTTATCTTCACTTGATAATTTTTTATCTTTTTTAAGTTCGGCAATCATTGCTCGCTGTTCATCACTAAGTCTATCTAAAAACAATGCATGATCTAATGCATAAGCTGCAGCTCTTTTTTTATCCCCATCATCACTTTCAAGCCCCTCTTTGCCAGTAATGCGCTCTAAAAGCAGCTCTTTGTAACGGGTGACTGGAGATACGTCCTTATCTTCTTGTTCACTTTTCACTTTTTGCAGAGTTTTTTCGATCGATTCCGATAATGCTGTTGCCTTTGCTGCAAAAGCTTGCCACAAATCCTTAGACTTAACATCTTTTGACAGATCTTCAAGCACATTTTTAAATTCTACTAGTCGGCTAACATCTTCCTCTGTAACCATATCTTTACCGACAAGTTCATTAACCTCTTGGGTAAGTGCATCGACATCAATTTTTTCTTCTGGTTCTTGTTCCTTTAATGTTTCTTCCGATATCTTTGATTGTGTTTGCTCAATCAACGGTTGGATAATGTTACACGCATCGGCTACATCTCCCGGATCGATTGCTTTAATATTCTCCAATATGGCAAAATCTTTGACATCTACTTTTGATTTAAATGTCTCTATTTGCTCTTTGACAGCCAGTTTCAATGGAACCGCTGCGCTGAGGCTGTCCTCGTAATCATAAAAGGCCATTGCATAGCTCATTGCACCTTGCCGAAATGTATTAAATGACATTGTATCGCTATACTTTGCAAGGTACGTTACAATACAGGTAATAAGTTCGTTCATTTCATCAAGGCGTTCGATAAGCTCTTTCGTAATAACGAACTTCTTTGCGCACCGATATATGACGGAGGAACTATTCTTACTAAGGCTGATTGCATTGATGTCACATCCCGCTAAAGAAAGAAGTTCTCTAAAAATAGTTTCATTAAAAAGTGCCGGCTCAATACCAGCGCTCTCATGTATTTCAGTACGCACCGTTCGACGACCCTTGTCGTTATTGTCTCTAGCAAAACTATCAAATACCACTCGGAATGTTTTTATCACAGAAAGCGGATCGGATTTCGTTGCTGCACTGCGCCACTCCGCATCTTTTACCGCTTCAAGTTTATTTTTGAGATCATCAAGGGTAAGGATATCTAAACCTTCGGCAGATAACGGTTCACCGTAAATACTTACGCCCGTATCCGGCAATACTTTCCATCCACGTGTTTCATTATCTTCTCTATCAAACACTAAAGCGATATCGGCAAAGTTGAGGTCATCATCCATAAACACAATGGTTCCCTCTTGAAGCATCTCATCCTTTCGACCCTTTCGTGCTTCCGATTTAAGTATGTCACGTATATTCCTAAATAATACCCGAACATTTTCAATGGCTATATCTGAATTTGATAAAAAAACAATCGGGCTTACTTCATCTTGCCACGTTTTTTTCCATTCCTTATATCTACTCATATAGCCTTCAATAGTATCAATAATATCCTCAAGCTCCTGAGACGTGTAAGGGACATCCACCCTCTCTTCTTTTTGCTTTAATTTCTCATATTCTTTTTTTAATTCATCGAGCGTAATCACCGCATCCCATTCCGCTCCATGTGCAATCGATACCACTTCTTTTAACAATACAATCGGATCATCCTGCGCCTTTAATCCGATAAATTCGGCACTGAGCGCTTCATTACCGATATTATAAAAAATCAAAATAGGTTCGCCCTTATTGTTAAGCACAATAGTCCATGGTTTAAGAAACTCCCCGTCTTTGCCCTGCCGCATTATCGTGGCAAGCTTGGGCGCTTTTGTCAAAAGACCATCTCGAAAGTCCTCTACATTATAGTTGTTCACAATAAAAGAAAGGGGATCTCCGGGAAGCCCCATACGTTGCTGTTCTTTTTCTCTCCACTGTGGATATGTGTCCGCACAATCTTCAATCGTCTGAATAATGTCTCCTAATTCCTGTGCCGTGAGAGGAGTTTCAGTTGGTGTAGTCAGCTGCGGTGATTTTGATAAGGATGTCGGCGAATAGAAAAAGAACTTCTTTGCTGAAGGCGGTTTTAATTCTAATTTTCTATCAAGAGTACGTTCTTCAAATACATATTCACCATTTGCAGTATCGATAATAAGTACTGTAATTTGATCGCCACTATCAATTATCTCTTTAACAAAACAGATATCGGTATCGCTAAAATCCCCGCTTTCGCCTGCAATAATCAGAATATTTTGAGGCTTTAATAGCGTAAACGTTTCGGGGGTTAATGCCTGGAACGCCTCCTTTTTTTCTTGCAGAATTTCATAGATCTTCTTTAGCGGAGCAATCTCTCCTGATGTGTCTGCAAGATACGTACTAAATGCCTCTTCACTTAATTCACTTAATGTAAACATGCTATCAACCGATTCCTGCAATCTTCGATCCGCCGGATTGACAATAAAATCTTTCAGTTTGAGAAACAATTCCAAGAGGGTGTCACGCGACATTGTCTTGACTTCACCAAAATTCGCAATGCTTTCTGCCGTATCCAGTTTTTCACGTACATCTTTCCGTACCACATCCGGTTTTCCTTCTACATATGAAGCAATTCTATTAAAATCCACCTTTGAAAAATCGCTGCTTATTTTATTACAATACACCTTAACACATTGAATATAGGCACTAATTGCTCTTAATCTTTTTAATGCATCGATAACACGTTGTTCATCGTCCAGTATAAAAACAAAGCCATCCATCGGAGAATAAAAATTCCATGGAATCTTTGCTAGGGTAAAAATGTTCGTAAAAAGGGTAGCATTGTCTTTTACAAAATCATCGACATCACCAATAAAATAATTGCGCAGGGTTTCCACATCGTTTACATCAAGCCACCATGCAAGTTCTTTTAACTTATCGAGGGGGCTCGGGACTCTTGCCTTCTCTTCTTTCACTAATCGTTCAATCTCCTTCTCAATATCATCAATCGTGACAACAGCGGTTATAGCGCTCTTGCCCTCAAAGTAAAGGCTTTTCCAACTGCTATCTCTAAAGGAACCATCTCGATTAAGACACCAAAGAGCATCACGAAAATTAAGATTAGTACGATCCTTTTCCCCTTCTGAATCAATGATAACCCGTAGTGGCAGCGTAGCGGCAGAGTTATCGATAAAACATAATGTTCCCGGTTTATGGTCTTGAGCATTATACTGTTCTCTAGCTAAATAACGTAACTCCGCTAATGATTTAAGGAACTGGGGAGCTTCACCAATTCCCACCTTTTCTGCATATTTTTTCGCCCGTTCCCCCCAATCTTCGATCGATAATTTACCCACATCTGCTAACCACAGCTGATAACCCATAAGATATCGTTTCAGTTGGCCTAGCACAGTCTCGAGCTGAGTTGCAGTAAATGGTTTTTGGTCCTGTTCCTCATCCGGTTTTAATACCTCTTGTTCTAATCTGTCGGATGGAACAGTGGATTCTGTGCTTTCTATGATAAATGCTTTTTTCTCATCAGCAGTTAGTTGATTCCACAGAGACTGAAAACAAACGAACATATTTTTAGCCGCCTCAGATACATCGAGCGATTTTTCTTCTTCTCTGTTCGATGATGCCATCTCAAGATTTGTCTCGCTTTCTACATAGAGACCAAATATTTCTCTATCTAATGCACGGACTCTTTCGGCTCCTAAAGCTAGATACAGTCTCCGTGCTCTGGTTAATAGTTTCTTTTTGTTATCTGTTATCAATTGTTCAATTTGTTTTAAAAACGTTTTTTCTTCATCAGGGGAAAAGGCTTCCGTTTTATCCCCATCATCTTTCTTGGGCTCTTTCCCGCCTGACGGACTGGCAAGGCCTTTGGTCTTATCATCCCCTAATATCAGCTCAAGTATCCGGTCAATGCCGTCAACGATCTTTTTTCCTTCGACATCTAGATCTGGTGTAGCGCGCACAGCTTCTTCCTCTTGTGATAACATGCGTTCATCCTGTTCTACTTCTGCCAACAGAGCTTGTAACTGATCCTTCTGTTCAGAAGTAAAAATGAAGTTTGTGTCTTCCATTAATGCGACAAAGGCAAACGTTAATAATTCTTGTGCATATACCCCTTCTGCCACATAAAAGGTCCAAATCTTTTCGTTACGTGTCTCCTCCCCATCAGGCAATCCCGGTCTGTATTCGTAGCCAAAAGACATTCGATTGCCCTGTAACTCGTCGGCATCATCGTTAAGATCTAAAATAACTCGTACTGTTTCATCGGTATAACCACCACCTGGATCGAACCGCTCACCGCGTTCTGAATACGACCGTAATAATGCTGCGGTGCATTCCAAATGTGATCTGCGAATTTCATCCGGGGTACCGAGCACAGCGTCATCCTCTATCTTCTTACGAAATGCTTGAATCTGTAACGTTTGTTTCATTGTCAGGGTGTAGCCTGGATGAACTGATAAAACACGAAATACAAAATCTAACAGCTCTTGTGCGGTTACCTCCTCTGCCACATAAAATGTCCATGTTTTTTTGTCTACGGGGCCGCTTAAATCTTCAGCCAGACCAAGCCCAGAACTATAAGACCAATTGATCTTTCCACCCATTAATCGAGAAGCATCGCGTTTAAGATTCGTCTCAACAATAATACGGTCATCTGGCTTTGAAAATGACCGCACGATATCCGCTGCTTGCTCAAGCTGTAATTTCTGTGGTGCATCCGGTGTTGGGCGACCTTTTCTCGGTGTGTCAGCATCGGGTACGGGTACCGCACCGTCACCGACAATTTTCCCGCCACCGGGAATTTTATAAAATGTATAATCATCCGGTAAATCTTTAAGAA
>JAHJGZ010000100.1 GCA_018823795.1 Candidatus Omnitrophota bacterium | reverse complement strand
TTCCGTGCGGTTAAGGATACCTATTCTATAGTTCGTATCCAAGAAATAATGAAGAGCATCGCGATGCGGCATGGTGTAGATATGAAAATGAAAGAGCCTACTATTAATGTAAACCACATTCTAACCTTGGTCGATGAATTTTACTCCCTTGCAGACAAACGAGACGAAGCAATGCTTGATAACTTAATCAGACGGATGGACGAAACAGGACAGAATGTCGGCGTACTTGTTGCCGGCGGGTATCACTCAGAAGGGGTAACTCAACTCATTAAGGACAGGAATATGTCCTATGCAACCATCACACCGCAGATAGACAGTATGAGAGAAGATGTTGCGTACATGGACCGGATGATGGGAAAAATTGTTCCGGTTGATTCGTTATTGACCAGTCATTTTCAGTTTTCACGTATTAATGCAGCAGTCAAAGGCTTGGACACCGTGTTTGGGACACACGCCTTTAACGAAATCCTCAGAATAGCAGGCATAGAAATGAAGGGGCAAACCTTTTTAAATAAGGATAAAAAACTTCTCACGCAAGCAGATTTTGAAAAACTGATTGCTGTTGTCCTTAGCCAAGGGGAGAAGTTTAATGATTTTGCAAACGCCCTTGAGCTGATCGCTAAGGAAATTTATGAAGGTGAATTAATGGAGCGACTTACGCAGCACGAGGGGAGAAACTTCCGCGAAGAGATCGGAAAAATTATTGGCACAGAAGAGAATCTGGGTGAATACCGTGAACGAATGATACAAATATTTTCTGAGCTTGTACGAGGTCAAATTTTAGGCCCCGAAGTCCGTCCTGAGAGTGAAGTGGTGGTGGAAGAAGACGCGGATGAAATATTTTTTAGGGGGTATAGGGATTTTGTAGCAGAGGAACTTGGTATACCTAAAGAGGAACGGGAATGGCGATATGCTTTAGAAGAGATGAATAAATGGGCGCTGGGGCAGTCGACGGTCCTTGCACAGCGTCAAGCCCCTCAAAGTGAACGAAATGCTCTTGGTTCCTTCATACGTATGTTAGCTGTTAAGATAAATATCCTTGACATGCAAGTAAAACGAGGAGAACCATTTGATGGGCAACCTTCGGATGCGATACTGCAAAGAATTGGCGAAACCCAGGAAAGCTATGATGAAGGGGTGCGTACTGCAGCAGAAATTCGTGCACGGATGACTCCAGAAGAACTTGTCGATGAATTACGAGACAAACGCTCTTCAAAGACCGAAGTCCGTCCTGAGAGTGAAGTGGTGGATGATGCTCAAAGATTTTACCCTACACCTGAAGGTTTTCTTCTTGAAGCTGATGGGCAGTTGCGACCTGCTAGTATTCATTCTCCATTGAGAACATTTTTTAACGAAGATGCCAACGATGGAAAGTTGTTAGCAAATCTTGAACTTGTTACTCGTCCTCTAGAAAATCTTGCCAAAATAAAGAAATCCTTTAGAGAAATGATTTACTCTGCCGTTGAACTAACCCCCGACCAAGTCGTTCAAATAAATAGACAGGCTCAGAAGGATGAAGCCGTCGAAATAAAATTAGTAAAAGAACAAAAGGTTGCTAACCTGCGAGCATTTGCCGAACAAATCAGTCTCGAATCATTAGAAGCTGATGAGGCTACAATGCTTCTCAATGAGTTTATGGGGCTCGGAAGTTGGGAAGGTGTCCTCTATGTTTATGAACAATCAGAAAACGAAATTTTTAAGCAGTCTTCTGTTATTCGAGAATATTATGCAGTAGCTCTTAATAAAACGGGACAAGAAGACCGGAGTATCGACGTCAGTTTAGATTTAATTGAAGAAGGGTTGGGAAACTTTGAGGTGTATAGTGCATTAGGTAAAGCCTATAAGCAAAAAGGGAACTTGCAAAAGGCATTTGAATTTTATCGAGAAGGTTTTTTGCTCGATTTTGATTATTATCCGGGAATTAATATGATTTATTTATTAAATCAAATGGGACAAAAAGAACAGGCAGCCAATTTATCAGAAATGGTCTATTATGCTACAGAAAAAGCAGGCGGTATCCGATCTGATGATTATTGGGTTGTTGTCACCATGTTGGAAGTAATGATGATAACGAGAGAATATACATCTGCTGAAGGTTTAAATATGGTAAATAATGTGCTACAAAAAGTGCTCAGTGTTGCTAAAAATGAATGGGAAATTGAAACGACGTTGGACAACCTGCGTGTTTTATTGGCAGACAGAAAAGCAGATCAAGAAGATACCGCTACATTGCAAGAGGTTGTTGATGCACTACAACAGAAAATGGACTCGATTCATGCATTAATCCAAGACATAACCGTTCGCCCACCGTCATTCGTTGACAAGCGCAATGACATAACAAAAGCTGTCCAGAATAGTACCTTTCATTATCGGGGATTAAGTTCAAATTTTGTTGCGGGTAATTATGCATTTAATGGACAATTGCATGATCATACGGTCAATAGAGGTGATATTGCTTTCATGAATAGAATTTTAGATAGATTAGATATAAACGAAACTACTGATATTGAGACATTTAATCAAAAAATTAATGAACTTTTGAGAATTCAATTTGGTACCGATGGTTTAGAAGATTTGCATAGTGCGGAACATGGCAAGTTAGACCAATTTATGTTGGGGTTAAAGGATATTAGTGGGGCGAGAATTGCTGAAGATTCGAGAACAAATATCGTGACCGATTTCATTATAGGAGAAGGCGATTGTCGACATCACGCCTTTTTTAAGCAGTTAGCTTTTGACATATGGAAGAACAATCAACTCAGCACATTGATGCAACAAGCATATAATGCTCTTATGGCTGATGAGATGGAATCATATCAGCGCTTTATGGAAGAGGTCCAGTCGTTAGAGCGAACACAAATGTATGTGGCAGATACTGTAGTATGGCCTCAAATTGAAGTCGAGGAAATGTATAGGGCCAAGGTGGATACGGAAGGCAATTATATAAAAAGCGAAGAATTTCGGCCTTATGAAGAGCATGCCTTAAACGTTCTTGTACGCTATGACAAAGAAGGTAATGTAGAAAGCATGCGGTTAGCTGATTCGTTTTATCAAAATCATTATGACTTTGGGGATCATGATGCAGTTCCAAGCATAACAGAGGATAGGCAATTAGAGCTTAACGGAGGAACAATTCTTGTTAATGATCATGCGGGGAATACGGTTGAGGCTCACGTTAAACTCGTGCCAGCTCCGTTTGCAGGAAAGCGAGACAAACCCAACACCGATGAATATGGCCAATTACGTATACGAGGTATCACAGTCAATACGCCTGAAGACCTTACGCAATTACTCAGGAATCGGGAGACTCATCCGGTAAGAGAGAAGATCGACAGTTTCGTTGACACCATAATTGATTTTGTTAAGAGCAACCAAGACAAATCGGTAGAAGACAATGAAGACGAAGCAATTAGACGAATCAGCGTTCTTGCCAGAAGAATTTCCCATCAAACTGAGATTAGTGCTGATGACTTTGAAGAAATTAATGATGTCCTTATTAACGCTCTTATTGAGGCTTTCCGGCCTGAGACGATTCAAGCATCATTTACTGAAGATACCTGGATTGCTTATCAACACCATAAAGGTGTCGATGCATGGGAAGAGGAGCCGTTCACCTGGAACGAAGAGAATGTCAACAAACGGACATTAGCGCTCCTCATTGCTGTCGATCAGATTCATCAAAAATTATTATCCTTAACACGAGATCGATTACAGCAAGAAGGGAAAGAAGCATTGTTATTGACATTAGCTTCAGACAATCATAATTCTTACTATCGAAATGAAGTAAGAAATATGCTCGAGGGCAAAGGTGTTCTCATCGTTGAATTAGATTTTTTAACAGGAGAGGATATAAAGGAATTCCTTGATACTGCGGAAGGTACTAAAGGATTCAAATTTGAAAAGAGGAGAGAGAATCAAAAATATAAAGACAAATTGACATTAAACGATGTTCAGGAAGGCAAACGCATTGCCTTCTTACAATACATCCTTACACACCAAATTCAAGCAATGGAAGAGCAGAAGGATGTTCACAGTATATATCTACAAACAGTTGGTGATTTATATGAGGGAATGATTAAAAAATATAAACGTATTCTTGATCGGTTGCATGAACTAGGTGATATGGCTGATGCTGATGAGTCGGAGCGTATTGCGACGGATGAATTTGGTTCATTAAAGATGAATACAATCGCTCAACCATGGGATGTATTAATCAGTGAATCTGATCGGTATGCAGAGAACAGTACGGGAAGAAAAGATTTTCTCGTGGGTTTGCAAGAGGGACCAATTATTAGTAATTTACTCATTATGAGTATTGATAACGTCATGGAATCACTTGCTGAGAAAATGGGTGAACAAGGAGTCACCGCAGATGCTGTTGATGCAATAACATTAGATAATCTGGCTTTAAGAACGGTTAACGCTATGTGGCGTTTGACAAATCCGTGGAATAGTTATAAAGGACAAATTTCAGAAGCTTTTAGTGTTGAGGAAGGGGAAGGATTATTAGGAGTAGTTGAAGTCAAACGTGATGATGTTGTCTTTAAACCAAATGTAAAGGCCCTCTATCAAAAGGCCGCTGAAGGAGTTGTTGGGTATTCCACAACTGATAGATATGCTCCTCAAATAGGACAGTGGGTTGATTTAGATCGTGAGATAAGGAAAAATTTGGTACAACTTGGGGTGATCCCTGTTGCGACAAACGTTCAAGCTGTTCGAGCCCTTCTCGATATAAACCGCTTAAGGGGAAAGATAGAACATCAATTTACTGTCGTACTAAAAGGAGCTGATCGTGCCGATGAAGGTACTCAATATCAAAAGGTGGCTATTCGCGATGAAGTCGATAAGAGTTTTAATGATGCAAAGAACCACATTGATGTAGGGCACTATCCCCAAGCTCATTCAGCAGTTCGAAGAGCAATGTTTTTTTTACAGAGGAGAGAAATTAAGGATATTGAATCTGCTGTGATGACATTTAAAGGAACAGATGTAGCGAAAGAAGTTTTGGAAATTTTACATCAAAAAGGAAGATTGACAGTTCAAGAAACATTGTTGCTCGATTTGTTACGGCAAGGATTGACAGGGATCGCGTTGGAACGGGCATTACAAGTAAATTTTTGGACAACGCCGGTTAAGTATGATGAGGGAAAGGAGTTACTTCCTGTTGCGGCACGAGAAAAAATGACACGAATCATAGAAAATATGAACTCCGGAAGAGACAGCCGGTTTGTTATGTATGAAGATAATCGTGTGAGCGATGTTCGGCTCGGGGTAGAAGTAACGGAGGAGGAAAGAGAAAATGTGCGAATGGAAGTTCATTCTCATCTTAATTTCTCTTGTCTGACTAGTCCAAGCGATATCTATCAAATGATTATGGATGAAAAAGATGAAGTGATTGTTTTTGGTGATCAAACATTTGGATATTTTGCTGCGAAGTATAACAGACAACAGTTGATGGAAAAAACAGGACTTACAAAAGAGAATGTTTCTTTGTTCGGTATGCGCAATACAAAATTAATACGCGAACGGATGCATCAATTTACAAGTCACCAATTGGTTTTTGCGGGTATTCTCGAAGTATATGGAGTTCTTAATAATGATCAAACGCCTGCTGGCTATAACGCTCCAAGTAAATTAAACGGGCCGATATCACTCGTTCTTATGCAAGATCCGCACCACTTACTTACCCTGCATAGGGAGCATCGCGCATTGAGTGTATACATCAGCGACTTAGATGAACTTACCCACATGTTACATGATAAAGAAAACGAATTAAAGCAGGAAATCAAAATAGATAAATCAAGAAAGTTATGGCTTGAGAATTATATCCTAAGATTACGGAGAGAGATTGGAGATATAAAGGAAAAAATAGCAACTAACTATAGGACATCAGGGCTTGCGATTTATGATGCTCATAGAAATAAATACGACACAGCTATTTTTATTTCAGGTACCGAGGTCCTTCCTGAGAGTGAAGTTGTGGAGGACGTCGTACTCACGCAAGAGGAGATTGAAACATTGCTTACCGAGGTCGGTATTCTTGAAGAAGAGAGTGGAAATGTTGCTGTTTTATTAAATCAATTAGGTATTGTAACAATACAGAATCGTAATGATTGGAAAACGTTATTTGCGAAGGCGGTGCGTGTTGATGCTCCGGATAAAGCGACAACAGTTGTAATGAGGGCGTTAGAGAAATTATTGGAAGCATCCCAAACATGGAAACCTGAGGTGCAACGCGCTATGGTTAATCCACAGAATTTTCTTAAAAATATAACAGGATTTGCAACAGGATATGGGAATTATTCAACGGTCTGGCGTTCTACAGCTCAAGAACTTATTGACGAAGGAAACGAGGTAGATGCATATAACGATGCATTTCTTATACGCTATTTGCGTGGTCAAAAAATGATTGAACCAGCGCCAAAAGATGTTTACGACAAACAGGATATTACTGCTTTTATGTATAACGAAGGAATAAAAGCAAGACAGATGGGTAATGTCCCATCATTATTAGGTGAGCTTGGTGTTGTAACGCGCAGAAACCTTGCAGCATGGAGGCGTTTATTTGCAAATGCAGTGCGTGTTGATGCACCAAACAATGCGACAATGATCGTGATGAAAGGACTAGAGCAATTGTTAGAAGCATCAAAAGCATGGGCGCCAACTGTACAGCAAGACATAGTAGCTCCAGCTTACTTTCTTAAACAAATAACGGGATTAAGAGGCTATGGAAATTATTCAACGGTGTGGAGATCAACGGTTACAATGCTCATAGAACAAGGAAATGAAGCTAATCAAGTGGTCGAAGTCCGTCCTGAGAGTGAAGTGCCCGAGGG
Organism: Candidatus Omnitrophota bacterium; assembly: GCA_018823795.1. Classification (GTDB taxonomy): domain Bacteria; phylum Omnitrophota; class Omnitrophia; order JAHJGZ01; family JAHJGZ01; genus JAHJGZ01. Next base: position 14,521 of record JAHJGZ010000100.1, on the reverse strand, counting down.
TGAGAGTATCAAGGCATCCATACAGAGAGAGATAGGGGAAGCTTATCAGGCTCTTGATGCAGAACGCATGGAAGCAGGAATTGAGCGGTTTAAGAATGAAGTTGAGGGGGATATAGCGCAAGACATAGAAGATTATGAACAGCGGCTCAAGAAACTTCGCGCGGACATTAAAGAGCTGGCAGAATCGGGCCTCACACCTGGGGAATATACAAGTACTCCTTCAGATTCCTCTCTCGTTTCAACCCGCAGAGACCGCACGCTTGACGTGCCAAGGGAAGTTGTTATTGACGGTATAACATTTAACGGAGTGAGTGGTGAGACTGCTACGCAGCTTAAAGAAGTTGCGCAGACCTTGCTGCGCGTTATGTACGGCTACGGGATACGTCTCATCGGCACGGATATTAGGACCGTAAACCTTGTTGAAAAGAAGACCAGCGCCAGCATTAGCATAGCAGAGAAAGCACTTTATCTTCCACGTTCCCTTGTGAGCAGAGAGAATGTCGGCCGCCTTGATTGGACGAATTACACGAGTATGATTCTTACCGGCCGTGCCAATAGGCTTGAAGATGTTATTTCGCATGAACTCTTTCATCAGAGTCCGTATACGACGGATGTTATTATGGAGGTCTTTTCAACGCTGAAACAGCACTTTGAGAGGATTGCGAGTGAGAATGCTATTGCGGAAAACATGCGGCCTGCTTTTCTGAACGCGTGCTATCTTGTTTTTGAAGAGGCACTTCTTAAAACAAAAGATAAGTGGCGCAATGACGGACGTTCCGACACAGAGGCGGCAGCAATATTGGCAGATAATGAACGGTTTCGTGACGTACAAAAGAGATTTTTTACGGATAGTATCACATCAGCGCTTGTATGGGGAAGACTGAAATTTGGCCAGGAATTACAGCGAGGAACGTCAACAATCGATACAGTTCTCAGTGATCTCGAGGGAGTCATTGAAGGAGAACTTGGTGAAATAGACGGATTTAGAAAGGCGCGACAAGTATTTGGACGCCTAACCGATACTGAAAAAAATAGTGTTGTTGAACTCTACAATGAAGTTCTTGAAGAGACAACCACCCATGAGGGTTTGCGGTCATTCATGGACGCTTTTGAAAAGTATAAAATCGCACGTTATGATGTCGATAAGAAAGAATGGACAGTAAAACCGGTGCTTGTTGTACAAGATGGGAACGAAGGGGTTCAGCCGTGGGAGCAGGAGATGATCAAGAAATTCTGTGACGAGCAAGCAATCGATGTTTATTTCGCAAGTGCAATCGATGAGATCCCTGCTGATGCTGAAATCTTCTTTATCGGGACAAAACAGTCAATCGCTCCTGAAGCGGTGCTGTCAAAGCCACGCCTCTTTTTGGCGGATAATGCTGATACGTCTAAGACGGTACAAGCACAGCGTATGCTGGCCGTAATCCATTTCGGTGTTGTCCTGCTTGCACTCTTGGCGCAAGAACAAAAAGATGTCCAACTGGAGGTTGTTGACATATTCCCGCATTGGACAAAAATCGCTGAGAACGAGTCATTGCTCAGAGCACTTACCTATGCAGTGAGAACACAGGTGTTCAAGATCGCTGCGTAATTGCGCATAGCGGAGATAATGAACTCAGAGGGTTCTATTATATGCCGATCATAGAGCCCTCTTTTTTTAAGTAAGTATGCCGCGCATTGGTATCACTACGCAGTTTATTTTTTTGTCCTGAGTTTTGAGGGATACGAGGATTATTTCTTGTAGAACGAATCCATTTTCTGAGCTACGTCGCGGTAGGAAATATCGGCTTCATAAATCTTTTTAAATGCTTCGATCGCTTCTTTTTCTTTCCCCATTGCTTCTAACGTGGTTCCGAGATGATACAGTGTTTCCTTTGAGGTAGGATTCATACCAGGAAGCTTTTCGAGTGCTTTATTGAATTGCTGTGCCGCCAGATCATACATTCCTTTATGAAAGAAGGAAAGCCCCAGCTTACTGAGCGCTCGAATAGAGAATGCCGGATCTTTCACCGCTTGCTGGAATTCAACAATTGCTTTATCATGTTGACCGAGTTCAAAATAAACTTCTCCCAAAGCATATTTTAATGAAAGATCATTTGGATACAGTGCAACACGTTCCTGCGCTGCTTTCAGCTCTGCCTCGGTGTGAGTGGTCTTCAGGTCTTTTACCTTTTGTACCAATCCCTCATCAGTGGGATTTGCTTTTAGCTCCTCTTCTGTCTGCTGCATATCGAGCACATTTTCTTTTTTTTGTAACTGATTCAGACGGTTCTGTATTTTTTCATTGTGCGGAAACTTATTTTTACACTCAGAAAGAAATGCAGCAGCAAGGCGCAGCTTGTCGGTTTCAAGATACAGGTCAGCAAGTTCGAGTGCACGGGAGAGGTCATTTGGGTTTTGCTTTATTTTTTCCTGTAATGCGGTTATTTTTTCGCTGGTCATTGAACCGGTCGATGTTTTTTTGCCTTCTGTCTCAAGCGCTTTTGCCTCATCCTCGTCAAGTAATTTTTCACGATAGCTACCCGTCTCATCCCAGCGGCCTGTTTGAATCGTACGCAAGGCTTCAAGATCCTTTAATGATTTTGAAACTGTTTGGTCATACGGGTCAATTTCAAGCGATTTTTTAAAGTAATATCCCGCTTTTTCAATATTTTCTTTGTTGCGGTACAATTCACCGATCGTTTTTGCCATTTCCGCGTTTTGGTCATCAAGGGCAAAGAGGCTTTCTGAGGCCACAATGGCAACATCAACCCATTGTTTTTTTAGAGCGAGATTGGCTATTCTTCGAAGAAACAATTTATTTGTTGGTTCTAATTTTAACAGATCTTCATAAAAAGCAATTGCTTTTTCATGATCTTTACGTGATTCATGAAAAATAGCAAGAAGCCAGGGGATAAAGTTATTCAGTTTTATGAACATGAGGGTTAACAGTGATGGTGGGCGCTCTTTTACTTTTTCGCGTTCTGCCAGATGCAGTTTTTCACGAGCTTCAAAAAAGAGCGGTTCTTCCAAAACAACTTGCAGGAGCATTTCAATGGCGTAATCATAGTTTTTCTTATTGAGGGCACTAATCCCTTTCTGATAATACTCTTTAATAGCGCGCGAATATTGCTGTTTGTATCCAACCATAACTTTATCTGCCTTTTACCCGTTACAATTTTTTTTATTGTATTTCATTACTCCTTTTCTGTCAATGATTTATTGCTTTTCTGATGAGTGCGATGCAATTTCAATTACTATTTGATACTCGTATGTAAATATGCTACCATTATCACTTTAAATACAAAGGAGAATGTCCCGTGGCACTGTTAACGATCCGTACCTATCCCGATGAGATACTAAAGAAACAATGTGAAGAGGTGTTGCACGTTGGTGATGATGAGCGCCGTCTCATTGATGATATGTTTGAGACCATGGTCCAAAACCAAGGGGTTGGACTTGCAGCGCCACAAGTGGGGGTTTTAAAGAACATTATTGTTGCTGCGCCGGAAGGGCCGGATAAAGAACTCTATGCATTTATCAATCCGGTTATTACGAAGAAAAAAGGGGAATTTGTTGACATTGAGGGGTGCCTGAGTGTTCCATGTTCAAGCGCTGAAGTTACCCGTGCGAGGAAGGTATGGGTTGAAGCGTTGGATAAAAAGGGAAAACGAATAACTATTACCGTAAGTGATCTTTTTGCGCGGATAATTCAACATGAAGGGGATCATTTAAAGGGGATTCTTTTTATTGATTATTTGGGATTTCAGGCACGAAAAGAAATAATTGATTGTGCGAGGAAAGTTAAAAAATTGTGAAAATTGTGTACTTTGGATCTGATAATTTTTCACGTTGTATTTTAGAGGCAGTGCTCAATACCGATCATACGGTTTCAGCAATTGTGACCACCCCTGATCGAAAAAAAGGGCGCGGTCAGTGCGCTCTTCGAGCACCGCTTAAACACATCGCTCAGGAAAAGAGTATTCCGTGTTTACAACCCGAAGTTTTATCGAGTGCTGAAACGGTAGCGTTTCTTGCGTCACTCGGTGCTGATCTTTTTATGATCGTTTCATACGGAAAGATTCTTCCTGAGGCCGTTCTCGATATCCCTCGTCTGTATGCTCTTAATATACATCCGTCATTACTGCCAAAATACCGAGGGCCTTCTCCTATCAACTACACGTTACTGAATGGAGAGAGAGAAAGCGGTTTTACGGTTATCAAGTTAAATACCCGTATTGATAGCGGGGATATTATTTTTCAAAAAAAAGTAGCTATTGATGATACTATTAATGCGTATGAGTTAATGGAGATGATTGCGTCAATGGCAGCTCAAGAAATAGATACTCTTCTTACCATGGTTGAAGACGGAACTGCACCCCTGATGACGCAGGATGAAGGAGGGGTTTCATATGCACCACTGCTTAAAAAGGAGGATGGACATATTGATTGGAACAAACCTGCTCAGGACATACACAATATGATTCGGGCATTCGTTCCGTGGCCGTCTGCATACACTTTTTTAAAAGGAAAACGACTAACGGTGCATCGGTCAGTCGTTGATCAAGATCGAAAAATAGATGACGGCAACAAAGCGGGCACTATCGTTGCTATTCATAAAGACGGTTGGGTGCGTGTTACAACACGCGATGGATATCTAAACCTCCATGAGGTACAGATGGAAGGAAAGAAAAGAATGAATGCGTTTGAATGGACCAAAGGACAACGTATTAGTGTCGGTGATACACTTGGGTAAATTTTTCCAAAATATTTTTTTACGCGTCAATAATGGTTTTCTTCGATGGCGGAAGGGAACATATGATACAAATACTATGATGATCCTCCTGCCGCGGTGCCTGCAGCATTCTGCATGTACACAGAATGTTGTTGAGGAGAGTGATAATTGCAAACGCTGCGGCCGGTGTCCGGTTGGTGATGTTGTTGAGGTTGGGAGGCGGCAGGGGACGCGTGTTTTAACAGCAACAGGCGGATTGATGGCGCGCGAATATGTACGGCGGTATCAACCACGCCTTATTATTGCGGTAGCATGTGAGAATGAACTTTTGGCAGGTATGTTTAAAGTATTTCCAAGGCCGGTGTATGCCCTCATAAACAGTAGACCTCATGGGCCATGTAAAGATACACAGATAAATCCAGATGAAGTAGAGAAAGTCATATGTATGTTTACCCCGTTAGAGGTCGACAATAAAAAGAAGTAGTGAACAATAACGATAGGTATTATGTTAATTTTTACATCTTACGAAGCCTCGTTGTTACAGGACGTTCTCTAACGGGGTTTAAGAAAGAGAATAAACAATAATGAGACCTTATTACACTATTCCCATATTGATGTATCACAATATCGATGAACAGAGTCGTTTTTCTAAACTGAGTGTTTCGCCAAAAAGTTTTGAGAAACAGGTTGCCTTTATTAGAAAAAAAGATATTGATATTATTTCCCTTCAAGAATTGATACGGTGCGAACATAACCGAAGGAGTAAAAAGGTATGTATTACCTTTGATGATGGTTTTGAAAATAATTTCTTAAATGCCTCTCCTATTTTGCAAAAGGGAAATATCCGTGCCACTATTTTTGTCAGTACTGATCATATTGGGCGGAAAGGATATCTGAGTTGGGAACAGCTCAAGGATATAGCAAAGAGTAGTAATATTATGGTGGGGAGTCACACGAAGTCACACCGATGGCTGCCGGGCATGAAAACAGATGAGTTGAGAAGAGAGATTATTGATTCAAAAAAGATTCTAGAAGATAGACTGGGAATGCCTATCGAGGTTTTAAGTTATCCATTAGGCGGAATCAATCCTGAGGTTATTGCTATTGCGAAAGAGGCGGGATACGTCTGCGCGTGTTCAACAAATCCGCCGAAGGAATATGATGAAACCGACCCTTTTACGCTGCGGCGGATTAAAATAACGAGGACGTCGGACAACCTTATGCTTTTTAGTTTTAAAGTCTCGGGATATTACAACGTTTTAAGATAAATGAAGACGAGGCTTACGGTCATTTGAATACAATGAACGTAAGTGTCTGTCTGAATGTATCCAGCACTAATTTGTTAAACTTGGTGCTGGATACATAGTATAAAATAAGCGAGGTGCATTGATGAATGTAACACAAATTTCGATATTCTTAGAAAATGCTGAAGGACGGTTACATAAAATTTCTTCGTTACTTGGTCAAAACAACGTTAATATCCGTGCGATTTCGATTGCGGATAGGGAGCACACCGGTGTTTTGCGGATAGTAGTTGATAAACCAACCGATGCAATGAATGTGTTGAAACAGAATGGTTTCCTGGCACAGTCAACGAATATTATTGCGATTGAAGTAGAAGATAGACCAGGCGGTTTAGCACACATATTGAATATTTTACATGACAATACGTTAAACGTTGAATACATGTATGGTTTTATTGAAAAGTTTTGTGGCAAAGCATTGATCGCAATTTGTTTTAATAATCCCGCCAATGCGGCAAAAGTATTAAAGGAAAATAATATTGGTCCCAACTAGATCAGTGAAATTAAAAATGCGTAATTCAGTCTATATTTCTTGACAACACCTCTTATCACAGTATAATAGCGACTTTCAACGACATAATCGGTTATGGAACGTACCTACCACAGACAAGCGTGATGACATAACCGATATGATGGAGTTGATGCCGCACTTTTATCTGTATAAAAAGATAAAGAAAAAGTGCGGGCGCAGCAGTTTATGTATTGTATCCCGAGTAGACAACGCTGTATCAAGAAGTCTAGCGGGATACGTAAAGCCCAAACTTACGGAATGAAATGACGTAAGTTTGCCGGCTGAACATATACTTTATCTGCCTGTCGGCAGATAAAGTATTAATTCGACCATAAAACTTATGTCCACTTTGCCTGCCGGCAGGCAGGTTCCATAAGTTTTGGTCTCATTAAAAACGGAGGAAGTTACATGGCATTAAAGGTTGGCATTAATGGTTTTGGAAGAATTGGCAGAATGGTTCTTAACGCAGCGATTAATAAAGGTAATGTCTTTGATGTGGTTGGTATCAATGATCTTACTGATGCAAAGACATTGGCTCATTTACTGAAATATGATTCTGTGCACGGAAAGTTCAAAGGATCCATATCGGTAAGTGGTAGTGCGATTGTCGTGAATGGTAAGAAGATAGAAATAACCGCCATTAAAGATCCTGCACAGCTTCCCTGGAAAGATAAAGGGGCACAGGTTGTTATCGAATCAACCGGTGTTTTTAGAACGAAAGAGCAATGTGAAAAGCATTTAGCAGCAGGGGCAAAAAAGGTTATTTTGACGGTACCCCCTAAAGATGAAATTGATAATATGATCGTACTTGGCGTTAATGATGATGATCTGAAAAAGACAGACAATATCGTGTCGAATGCTTCATGTACGACCAATTGTCTTGCGCCAATGGTAAAGGTGCTCAATGATAGCTTTGGTGTTGAAAAAGGATTAATGACGACTATTCATTCCTACACAAATGATCAGTGCATATTAGATTTTCCTCATTCTGACTTACGGCGTGCTCGTGCTGCTGCGGTTTCGATGATTCCGACGACAACAGGTGCAGCTAAAGCGGTTGGTAAAGTGATTCCAGCACTTAAAGGGAAGTTGAATGGGTGTGCAGTGCGTGTTCCGACAGCAGATGGTTCATTAACTGATTTTGTTGCAATCCTCAAAAAAGAAGCGACCGTTGATGCTATTAATGATGCTATGAAAAAAGCTGCTGCTGGTTCATTAAAAGGTATTATGGAATATTGTGATGAGCCAATCGTTTCATGCGATATTATTGATAATCCCGCATCATGTATCTTTGATGCACTCTCAACAATGGTGATGGACGGTAATTTAGTAAAGGTGCTCGGTTGGTATGATAATGAATGGGGATACAGTTGTCGCGTTGTTGATTTAGCATTGCTGCTCGAGAAACATCTCTCGTAGTTTTAGAGAGTTTTTTAAAAATTCGGTTTTATTGTTTATGAATAAGGGAGCGATATTTTTTGTCGCTCCCTTATTCGTTATGAGGTATAATAACACCAGTCTTAATAAGACGTTTCATGCTGGTTTTTGTATTTTAAAAGAATAAAAAACAATGAAAGAGGCCGATGCAGTATAAAAAACCGGTTACAATTCTAATACTGCTATGTATCATAAGTGGGTGTTCTTCAGTCGGTTCGTACCATTCATTTCAATTGTACAACAAACCGCTTGTTGGGGATGTAGCTTACCAAGCTATTCACTATGACGGACTTGAACGAAATCCCGTGATTGTGATTCCAGGAATTTTTGGGTCACGATTGTCTGATGCAACTTCTGGTGAAGAAGTGTGGGGGAGTTTTACCGGCAAAGAAGCATTGAAGCGATTAAAGATCATTAAAACATCGCAGATGCGTCTTTTTAGTCTGCCGATGGCCGAAGAAAGGCCATTGGCAGAGCTTTGTGATACGGTGATATCTACCGGTATTCTTAATACCGTTAACATTAAATTGTTTGGAATTTCCTTTCATGTTAATGCCTATCAGGATATGTTGGGTGCTTTGAAATTCGGAGGGTATTACGATGAGACCTTTAAAAAGAATCGTGATAAGAAATATTATACATGTTTTCAGTTTGGATATGATTGGCGTCGTGATTTAGTTGAGAATTCAGAGCGACTCCATGCATTTATTCAAGAAAAAAAGGCATATCTTCAGTCAAAATATGAGGAAATGTATGGTGTTAAAGATTATGATGTTCAGTTTGATATCGTTGCTCATTCAATGGGGGGCTTGATCGCACGTTATTACCTGAGATATGGCGGTCAGGATTTACCACAGGATGGTTCGTTGCCAAAACTCACGTGGGAAGGAAGTAAACATGTTGATAAAGTGATTATGATTGGTACCCCAAACATGGGCTATCTTGATGCGTTAATAGAACTTGTCAACGGTCTTGTATTTATACGAGGAATGCCAAAATATGAATCCGCTGTATTGGGAACTTTCCCTACCTTTTATCAAATGTTACCATTGACAAGTTCTCAAACGGTGGTTGATTCTCATGGAGAGGCGCTTGATGTTTTTGATTATCGATTGTGGATAGATATGAAATGGGGCTTGGCAGATCCAAAGCAGGATGCAGTTTTAAAGATACTCCTGCCTGATGTTGAAGACAAAGAAAAGCGTCGTTCCATAGCTCTTGATCATTTACGGAAGTGTTTAGTACGGGCTCAATGCTTTGCTGAAGCTCTCAGCGTTAAAGCGGATATTCCTGATGATGTTAGTTTGCATCTTTTTTTAGGTGATGCGGTCTCAACCAGTCACATTGCCGAAGTGAATAGAAAATCCGGCAAAATAAAGATTATTGCCTATGGGCCAGGTGACGGAAAAGTTCTTGCGAGCAGCGCCCTTATGGATTTACGTACTGGTAGTAGATGGGTACCGTTTGTACAATCGCCAATTCATTGGTCGTCAGTTACGTTTTTGTTTGCTGCACATATGGGAATTACCAGTGATCCGATTTTTGCTACGAATGTTTTATATCTTTTATTATCAAACCCGCCAAAAGTACAAGCAGTGAAAAAACAGTTTAACCTATTTTTTCGATAACACCATGCAGGGTACGGTATGCATAAAGATAAAAACAAAATTCCTGAAGTGACCACCAAAGGCCAGAGCACGGAGACAATGATAAAACAGTTACTTCATAAAAACGTTGAGAAAATAAACAGGATGGCACTATTAAAAATAGATAAATTAAAGATGCGTCGTTTGATTGATCGGTGGTCTCCGACAGTCGTTATTTTATTTCTTTTTGTTAAAGGATTGCAATTTTTTAAAACAATGGGATTCAAGGGAAAAGAGAATGGTTGGCGCAAAGCGACACGCGCGTATTTCAGAACAGAACATTCTAAGTTTTCTCTGACCGTTTTCAAATTAGACGTTTGGTCTGATCTGAGGAAAAAAGAAAATAAAAACTTTGCAGAGGCAAAAAGACACCTCGTTGAACGATTAATGCTTTTTTTCAGAGAAGTACGTACGGTACATTGGAAATTACACTGGAGCAGATTTTCAGCACGAAGGGAAAAGAGAGGTATTGTTGACATCGTCAATTGTGAATTTAATGATGACGGCAGTATACGGCACATTGAGACATTCTTTGATACTCAGGGAGAGCCGATGTATTACCTCGCCCCTGACTTTATAGCCAGAATCAATGACAACATTGTTTCAATGTATAACCAGACCCAACAGGTGAGAGACAGAATACGCCCTTGGGTATTAGAGTATAAAATACTAAAATGGCTCGTATCACAAAAAATGAGTTCAAAGAAGATAGTGGGTGCGGGGATACGCTATGTAGCACGAGTGTTGAGTGCTACATTCATTCATTTTGAAGTTTTACCGGCACAATGTTCACCCTTTGATACGAGACGTTTTGAAGACCCTGATTTTATTAAACGTAAGCATCCCGGTTTTGGCCTTCTTAATATTCTTTGCAGGTTCAATGCTGATTATGATGAGGCAGACCTGTGGTTTCAGATACATCACATTCCGGTAGATGGTGTTCCTATGCAAGAAGCATTACAAGAACTAAAGAATCAATGGGGGGTGCGAGGAGATCTTACTTTTCCATCACTCTCTCAGAAGAGAAGCGTTGTTCCGAAGCTTTGTTCTACCGAAAAAGGGGAAAAAGGGATGTATCATGCAAGGGAATTTATAGATTTCCGATCCTTTTTGAAAAAGAGAAAAGAACTTAATGAACGATACGCAACCCAGTTATTCGAAGATATTACCGTTATCAGTATGCTCATATGGGGATTAGCCCATCATCCTGTTTTTCATGACCGCAAGTTTATTTTTCCTATTGATTTGGCCGCTTCGTCAGATAAAGAAAGGGTTCCGGGATTTGTGATTATTCGCCCAAGCATGTATGTTAATAAAGACGACACACTAAAAGGTTTTCTTGCATTTCAGCGGGAATTTAATCGGCGCTTGCAGAGTACCAAAGCACGACAAGGGGAAAGTTATGAGTTGCTTGAGGCGTGTGCCTTAACGTCGCCGCTGGTGTATGGCATCACAAAAAAATTAATGCCTGCTGCCGTTGCCGAATTTTTTGGTACCATCGGTATCACGATAATAAAGGATGCAGATATGTTTATTGCCCCTTTTAGTGATACACATACCGATGGTTTCCTTGCCTTTGGTAATTTTACTGTTCCGACAGAAGATGGCGGTCTAGCCGGTGCGGTCAGTGTGCGTGGGCCTCAGGAAAAGGTTGAAGATTATCTGAAGGCTGTTCGGGAAGTAATAAGTGATTGGGGAGGGAAATATTTTAAGGAGTGACTCGGGTCAAACATAAAGGTCTTTCTTAGGAAGACATAATTGACAGAGTATAGCGATGTAAATTATAGTCTGACTTAGACCCAGCACCTTTTTGACCAGATAGAAAAAGGTTGTTGGGTGAAATAGAGAATGATACATTATTCAAATATGATAAAGAAAAGGCACCCGAATAGATAAAAGGTGCTGGGTTAAATTCGCGCAGGTGATTTATGTTTCGACTTTGCATACCGCCTCAAGTAGAGCCGAAAAGGATTGCATACGTGTTGCATGTAAAGTGATGTGGCTGCTACATGAAACGATACCATAAATCATGCGCTCATTTAGGTTATTTATGAAATCACTCACGAAACATCTTTGGTTTACGACAAAAACAAGACGAGCATTTATTAATATTACGCGAGACGTTGAAGAATTGGTGCACAAAAGCGGAATTCAGGAAGGATTGTGTTTAGTAAATGCAATGCATATTACGGCAAGCGTGTTTATTAATGATGATGAATCTGGCCTGCATGATGATTTTGAAAAGTGGTTAGAAGGATTAGCGCCACAGGAGCCGATATCACGCTATAAACATAACGTTGGCGAAGACAATGGTGATGCACATCTGAAAAGAACAATTATGGGGCGGGAAGTAGTGGTAGCGATTACTGATGGCAAACTTGACTGTGGCCCATGGGAGCAGATATTTTATGGTGAGTTTGATGGAAAACGGAAGAAGCGGGTGTTGGTTAAAATTTTAGGAGAGTAACCGTGCTCCACGAAGCAATGCTGTATGAGAAGTTGAAGGATGGCAAAGTTACCTGCAATCTCTGTGCACATCTATGTACGATTCCACAGGGGCAATTTGGTATGTGTGGTGTACGTACGAATAAGGAGGGGACATTGTACTCGCTGGTGTACGGTTCGGTGATTGCGTCTCATGTTGACCCAATCGAAAAAAAACCATTCTACCATTTTTTTCCTGGCTCTACCGCATATTCAATAGCAACGGTGGGGTGTAATTTTAAATGTTCATTTTGCCAAAATTGGCAAATTTCGCAAGTAGGGAAACGTGGTGCTGCCATCGATGGCTATGCGATGACGCCAGAACAGATAGTGGAGGATGCCCTTCAAACGGGATGCAAAAATATTTCGTATACCTATACTGAACCGACTATTTTTTTCGAATATGCATATGACACTGCAAGAGTTGCAAAAGAGAAAGGCTTATACAATACTTTTGTGACGAATGGGTATATGACAGCGGATGCGTTGACGGTTATCAAACCCTATCTTGACGGGGCGAATGTTGATCTTAAGTCATTCAGGGAGGATTTTTATGTTTCATTGTGTAAGGGGCATCTTAAACCGGTGCTTGAGTCAATTGAACACATGAAAAAGGAGGGGATTTGGGTTGAGGTGACGACTCTTCTTATTCCCGGGCAAAATGATTCAGTTGAAGAATTGACTCAGATTGCCGAATTTATTGCGAGCGTCGGTACTGATATTCCGTGGCATATTAGCCGGTTCCGTCCCGAATACACCTATACTGATTCAGTGCCAACTCCACTTGCATCACTTCGAAAAGCGAAGGAAATAGGCGAGGCGGCTGGTTTGCGGTATGTGTATATGGGGAATGTTCTCGAGGATGCCAATACGGTTTGCTGTTCGTGTAATAATGTGTTGATTGAACGAACAGGATTTAGCATTACCCATTATACTCTCAAAGAGAATACGTGTTCTCTTTGTGGTACTGTTGTCGATGGGGTGTTTTAAAGGAATGATTTATGCCACGTTATTACTCATCATACGCCGCTCTCAGCATTTTTGATAATCAGTATTGACATAATGGCGATTCATTATATAATAACTGCTTCCATGTAATTATGTAGCAAGGTTTTATACCGTGTTTTTCACTATAAATACGACAACGAGTTGAAAACAAAAAATGAATAAGAAAAGTATTAAAGATGTTGATGTAGCAGGTAAGAGAGTTATTGTCCGTGTTGATTTTAATGTACCCCTTAATAAAGAAGGGCAGATAACGGATGATGCCCGTATTACCGGTGCATTACCGACGATTAAATACATTTTGGACCAAAAGCCGCGTGTTCTTATACTTATGTCACATCTCGGCAGGCCAAAAGGGGAAGTAAAACCGGAGTTTAGCTTAAAACCAGTTGCTGAGTATCTCAATAAAACTATCTTCGGCGGGGTGAAATTACTTGCTGACTGTATTGGCGATGAGGTGAAAAAGGCAGTTTCGCAAGCAGCAGATGGTGCGGTGATCCTGCTTGAAAATGTGCGATTTCATAAAGCAGAAACAAAGAATGATCCCATATTTGCAAAATCATTAGCAGAACTTGCTGATGTCTATGTCAATGATGCATTTGGTAGTGCGCATCGAGCTCATGCTTCGACCGAAGGGATTACGAAATATCTTCCTGCGGTTGCGGGATTTTTGCTTGCAAAAGAGATCGAATTTTTTGATAAAGTATTAAGTAATCCGGAACGACCATTCGTTGCTATTTTAGGCGGCGCAAAAGTATCGGATAAAATTACCGTTATAGAAAATCTTCTCGAAAAAGTTAATACGCTCTTAATCGGCGGTGGCATGGCATATACGTTTCTGAAAACGCAGGGACATACGATTGGTAATTCAAAGTTAGACGCAGAAAGTTTAGCTATTGCTCAGACGTTGCTTGTGAAAGCAAAGGAGAAGAACGTTACACTTCTGCTGCCGCAGGATCATGTGGTCGGAAATGAATTTAGTGAACAAGCACAAGCAAAAGGGGCGGATATTGATATTGAAGATGGATGGATGGGGCTTGATATCGGACCAAAAACAGTTGCTGCATTTAAAGAAGTGATCAAAGGAGCAAAAACAATAGTCTGGAATGGTCCACTTGGTGTTTTTGAATTTGAAAAGTTTAAAGGTGGCTCTGAAGCGATTGCACAGTGCATTGCGGCATCATCGGCTATGAGCATTATTGGCGGTGGTGATACTGCAGCCGCGATTAAAGCGTTTGGACTTGAAGACAAAATGAGCCACATTTCTACGGGTGGTGGAGCTTCGTTAGAATATTTAGAAGGGAAAATGCTGCCAGGTATTGCGGCATTGAATGATAAATAAAGGAAGCTCAGATTTATGGAGCAAAATGCGACATAAATCTGTAAGCTGAATTTACCCAGCCCTTTTGGGTGGGGATAG
>JAHJGZ010000099.1 GCA_018823795.1 Candidatus Omnitrophota bacterium | reverse complement strand
GGAATATTGTGATCTGGGAGGGAGCGCTATCATGAAAGTATGGGCAATAGCGGATGATAAAGGCGAACTTCCTATAGAACGAGCATACTTTCAATTGGGTAATGGAACAATTGAATCTCTATCACCAATTTTCGTGAATCACGACGGAATTGTTTTGTGGGATAAGGTCACGGAACTGAAAGATGATGAACACGGAATATATTATGAAAATGTGTCTTTTTGGCTTATTCCTGTTATTCTTTTCTGTTCATCTAATGGATTTATAGCCATAGATTTCAAGGGTGGTCGCAAGGACTTTCGGATCAAAAGCGGTCCTTGGGAAATAGACAACAGAATTACGACGGGGATAGAGAAACATCGCAAAGATGAAATCAATGTATCAGTTAAAGATGATTGCTTGAAAATGTTTCTTGAAAGAGAGTTTTTTAACTTTAGTTGAGATTGTATTTTTTTATCAACCCACCCAACCTCTCTTCGCATTTCACGGTCTTCCCATTAAGGCTACTGATCGTTGCATTACCTAATCCTGAATGCGGACGGTCGGTATTGTAATATCCCACGAATTCATTAATCAGATATTCCAGATGGTTCTTCCCCAGCACGAGAAAATTGTTCAGGCACTCACGTTTGATTGTGCCGATCCACGCTTCAGCGTACGGGTTTAGATTCGGCGCGCGGTACGGCAGACGCTTTACGGTAATGCCGAATTTTTTGAGCATGTCATTGAATTGCTTCGGAAATTTTTTGTCACCATCCCGGATGAGCAGTTTTGATTCATCACCGGCAAATATATTTGATGCTTTTTCGGTCATTGTTGTCACCCACTCATGAGTTGGTTTGTCAGTTGCGCCGGCAATATGCACTTTGCGGGTTCTGATGTTGATAAAGAATAAAACGTGGAATATCTTCGGTCCCATGGCTGTCCATACGGTTTTGGTGAAGAAGTCACACGCCCATAATGTCGCGAAGGTGCGTTTTATATAAGCATCCCAGCTGTCTTCTTTGCGTTTCGGGGACGGATCAATGCCGTTCTCAATAAGGATGCTCTTGATAGTATTGCGGGCACGCTTAATGCCGAGTTTTTTGAGTTCACCCATAATGCGCCCAAAGCCCCACAAGGCGTTTTCTTTTGCCATGCGGATCATAAGGTCAATTATCTCTTGCGAGGTCATTTTGGTGCGTCCCCGCCTGTCAACCTTTTCGCCCTTTGCGGTCTCCCCATCTGTCGCCCACCGGCGGAAGGTTGAGTAATTGACGATATTAATGATACCCTTAATCTTCCCGCCCAGTGGTAGCCCGAACTTCAGAAGCCGTTTCTTTTCATCAGCGGTGGTGGTTATGCGATCCGGGCATTTTGAGCGCAGGATATTGTTTTCCACCGTAAGGTACTGAATCTGGCGCATAAGCTCGCTTTGGACAGTTTGCCCGAGCAGGCTCAGCAGCTCTTGAAATATGTTCGATTGCGTGCTATATGTTTGTTCGTGCGACATGGTGATAACCTCCTTAAGTCGTTATAGTTGAAAGAATAACACAAGGTCTCATAATTACTGCACCCCCCTGAAAAACCCTCAAAAACTCAAATTCGAGTTGGTCGCAAAAAATCACCCAAAATTAGCAGGCGATAAGTATGGATTCCTCGTCATTTACAGGGAATCTGTGTCCATTTGATACGATTTTTAGGGAGTTTTTGCCAGATTTGGCGAAGTTAAGGGCGAGTCCATCCCACACAAGTGTTCCCTGAGATATCCGCCCGGGGAGCATTCATCAAAAAGGTCCGTTTCTGGTATAAAGCGGGCCTTTTTTGTGGAATGAAGCACATTAAAACGAAAAATGATGCTGCGGATTCTCTTTAGTGATAATTTTTTGTATTGCTTGTGTGAGTTGTGTCGCAGATTTGATTGCAGAGGTGACTTCAGAGCTTGAAATGGCGATGGTTACCTCATAAGTGAATATATTACGTTTTTTCCGCATTTTTTCAAAATGCAGCACAAGGGTCTTATATTTTTCTCCGAGGTACATTGTAGCAAATTCGACAACGGTTTTGTGCTGTGCGCCGTCAATAGGGCGATATCCTTTTGAAAAGATAAGGGCACGACCTACATGAAGCATTGCATTATAGGCAACAGTGAAAGCAGTTCCTTCATCGATTGAAAGCGTTGCCTTCGCAATATCAATTTCTTTTATTGCCCGCGACATCATGGCATCGATCGCATTGAAGTCTTGCTTTTGTTGTTTAATAAGCCCTTTTTGTGTGTATTCTTTGATAAAGCCATTAAAGGTCATTGCTAGTACCTATTAAAAAAATTTTATCG
The DNA here is from genome assembly GCA_018823795.1 of Candidatus Omnitrophota bacterium. Lineage (GTDB taxonomy): Bacteria > Omnitrophota > Omnitrophia > JAHJGZ01 > JAHJGZ01 > JAHJGZ01. Next base: position 12,818 of record JAHJGZ010000099.1, on the reverse strand, counting down.
TTGGAAAGCACGTCTTTAATAAATGAGTCACGAGCCTTTTTTTTCTTCATAAAATCTGTATGAGGGTAAATCGAATAATTGATATCACGCTTCAATTTTTTTTCAAGAGCATTAATTTTTTCAACAATTACATCTTCGTTGGGAGAGCCAACGATAAATACATCGATATCGCTTCCGGCGTGTGTTTCATTTTTGGCATATGAGCCGTAGATAAAGGCACTATCGATGTTAGGTATTGTTCGCAACATTTTTGACAATACACCTTGAATCCCAATTGTTTTAAAAACAATGCTTCTCAGTTCTTCAAAAAGTGGATAGGCTTTATTAAGAGAATAATAGCATAAGTTTCCTTTTTTCTGTGAGATAAAAATGCCGTCTTTTTCCAGTCGCATAAGCTCTCTGCGTATTAAGGAAACAGGGATTTGAAGTTTCCTCTCAAGTTCGCGTAGATAGAAAGCAGAGTCAGGGTTTGTGAAGAATAGCCGGAAAAGAGCCGCCCTTACTTTAGATTTAAAAATATTAGAAACGTTCATTTGTAACCTCTTTTGGTTACTATTGTAACCTATTTAGATTACAAGTCAAAAGGAAATTAACCCTTTATATTCTATTCTCACTTTCAGCCTAAAGGTTCTTGTTCTTGAATAGTTCGGGGAGCTTAACAAAGAAAAAGCCCATGACAAGCACTACGTTGTGGGCTTTTTCTTTGTTAGTTTTTAGATGGGAAGTCAACCGCAGGTTCGATTATAAGTCTGCCGATTTGCAAGGCGTAGCCGCGGCAGATCACCATATCCGAGCGACCCCTTTGGGAGATCCAACCCGAGATTTTTTGCGCATTAGGCAGCAATAAAAAACAGCGTATTATTGTCACAATAATATGACAATAGTTGACATGCCAAGCAGAATGTCTTAATATGACGCTAGCCAATGAATCAAATTAATAAATTACAAAGCTAATTTGAAAAAATCTGGAGTTGATAATGCAATTAAGTGTAAAGGATTTATCCAACCTATTAAATGTTACGGAGAGGACTATTTATCGCTGGGTTAAGCAGCAAAGTATTCCTTTTTATCGGATCCATGACCAATATCGATTTAATCGAATAGAGATATTAGATTGGGCGACCGCACAGAAAATGAATGTTTCCCAGGGATTACTTCATGACGACGAAAACAACACTGTTGTGGAGCTTTCATTAATAGAGGCGATCAAAAAAGGCGGGATCTATTATCGCGTGGAAGGAAGAGATAAAAAACAATTGTTACATACTGTTATTGATCTTTTTAATTTGCCCGAGGATGTCAAAAAAGAAGATTTGTTAGACGCGATGCTTATACGGGAAGAATTAGGGTCAACTGGATTTGGCGACGGCATCGCTATACCACACGCGCGCTATCCTGTTGTTACCCACATACCTCACGCGCTTGTTTCGATCTGCTTTTTGGAAAAGCCGGTCGATTACGGTGCAATAGACGGGAAACAGGTCGATTGTCTCTTTACGTTAATAAGCCCGACGGTTAGAAGCCACCTTAAAATGCTTTCTCGGATAGCGTATGTTTTGAAAGACCCGCAGGTAAAAGAAGCCATTGTGAATCAATTTTCCCGGGAAATTATTTTAAGTAAAATTGAAAAAATCGAGCATCTTTTAAATAAATAAATCTAACTATTGTAAGGAAGTTAAAAATATATGAATGGTGTGGTTTGTTCATTGCTTATATTGGTCATCAGTGGATTGCTCGCACTGTGTGTGCATCGGTTTAATAAACTGTCCAATTTTATTGGGGCGGTGGGCACTATCAGTGCTTGTGTTGTGGGTTTAATGTCTCTTTTTATTGTATATCATATTCCGGTTCCCGCAGTCGCACGCGTTCCTTGGACAATTCCGTATGGGTCGTTTGCCATTGGGGTCGATTCTTTAGCTGCAGTTTTTTTATTTCCTATTTTTGTTTTGTCCGGTCTCGCTGCTTTATATGGGACGGAGTATTTGGCACATTATTATGGGAAGAAAAATATCGGCAGCGCGTGGTTTTTCTTTAACCTGCTGATTGCCAGTATGGTGTTGGTCGTGATCGCCCGCAATGGCATTCTTTTTTTGTCGGCATGGGAGATGATGTCTGTAAGCTCTTTTTTTCTTGTTTTATTCGAAGGTGAAAAAAAGGAGGCTGCAGCGGCGGGGCTTATTTATTTGATAGCGACTCATATCGGAACATTATTTTTGCTGGTTATGTTCGTATTGTTAGGTCAGAGCAGCGGCTCATTCGATTTCGCAGAATGGGGAATTACCGCATCTGGATGTATGCCTTCGGTAATTTTTCTTTGCGCGTTGATCGGGTTTGGAACAAAAGCAGGGTTTATGCCGATGCATATTTGGTTACCCGAAGCGCACCCCGCAGCGCCAAGCCATGTTTCGGCAGTTATGTCAGGGGTAATGATCAAGACGGGGATTTATGGGTTAATCAGGATGGTAACTTTTTTAGGAGTGCCGCGCGCTTGGTGGGGATACGTGCTTATTGGCATTGGAATTATCTCGGGGGTATTAGGCGTTTTGTTCGCTCTGGCGCAGCATGATGTCAAAAAACTCTTGGCATACTCGAGTATAGAAAATATCGGTATCATCGCAATGGGGCTAGGCCTGGGGGTGCTGGGAATGAATGCACATAACCCTGTGTTAATCGTTGTCGGCTTTGCCGGAGGTTTATTGCATGTCGTTAATCATGCCTTTTTCAAGGGATTACTTTTTTTTGGCGCGGGCGCAGTTTATACGAAGACCGGCACGCGGGAAATAGACGCATTGGGCGGCTTGCTCAAGAAAATGCCTATTACGGCAGTTTGTTTTTTCATCGGCGCGGCGGCGATATGCGGCCTTCCCCCATTGAACGGGTTTATGAGCGAGTTTCTGATTTATTTCGCTTCCTTTAAGAGCATATTCGGCTCGTCATTAACCGTTTTTTCCTCTCTGGGGATTATAGCATCTTTGGCTTTGATGGGAGGGTTAGCTTTAGCTTGCTTTACTAAAGTATTCGGTATTATTTTTTTAGGTGAACCGAGAAGCGTGCATTGTCAAGAAGCACGGGAGCCGGGCATGCGGATGAAAATCCCCATGATAATTCTTGCAAGCGCCTGTGTTTTTATAGGATTGGGTTCGCCTTTTGTTCTGGGGCTTTTCGGAAGGGTGATTGTTGATATAACCGGCTCCCCGCTGAGCATGTTCGAGCCAACGCTTGTTGAAGGGGCGGGCCTATTATTCAATATTGTTATCGCAGTATTGTTTTTTTACCTTGCTATTGTGCTGATAACTGTGTTGCGCCAAGCGCTTCTTAAAGGAAGAAGCAAAGAGCGTGTTCTTACGTGGGATTGTGGATACGCCAAGCCTGATCCGCGCATGCAATACACGGGTTCGTCATATGCGCAGCCAATTGTTGATTTTTTTAAAGGGATTTTGAGGACTAAAAAACAGGGAACTATGATCGCTGCATATTTCCCGGATGGGGTGTCTTTTAAAACAGAAACGGCAGATTTTTTTAGTGAAAAAGTTTTTCATCCTATGAGCAGGCTTATTCATCGGTTAGCGAAAAAATTAACATGGGTTCAGCATGGGCAGTTGCAGTTTTATATTTTATATATTCTGTTTACACTGATAGCACTTTTTATTTGGAAATTATAATAATGTATACAAAGATAGCGCAGTTTATTTTAATCATGACGCTTTCGCCATTTCTATTCGGTGTGAGTAATAGGACAAAAGCTTTTTTCGCCGGGCGAAACGGAAGTCCGCTATTACAGTCGTATTATGATATTTTTAAATTGCTTCGAAAAGGAGCCGTGTATAGTACGACAACGACATGGCTTTTTATTGCCGGGCCTATCGTGAGTTTAAGCGCGCTCATCAGCGCTATCCTGCTGATCCCGTTTGCAGGACATGCGTCGTTACTGTCATTTGACGGAGATATAGTTTTATTTGTGTATATGCTGGGGCTTGCCCGTTTTTTTATGGTCCTTGCAGCTCTTGATACGGGCTCGAGTTTTGAAGGTATGGGGGCGAGCCGGGAAGTTCAATTCGCCGTTTTTGCCGAGCCGGCGTTATTTTTAAGTGTGGCTGTTTTAGCGCGCGTTACGGGGCATATTTCTCTTTCGGGTATATTTTCAAATGGAGTTATGAATTCGTGGGGAGCATGCGGCCCATCGATTTTTTTGATTATCGGGGCGCTTTTTATTGTTTTTTTAACTGAGAACTCCCGCCTTCCTGTGGATGACCCTAGTACTCATTTGGAATTAACGATGATTCATGAAGCCATGGTTCTTGATCATGGAGGGGTTGACCTCGCGTGTATTCTTTACGGAGCTGCAATTAAATTTTGGCTTTTGGGGACAGTGCTCATGGGGATTTTTTTCGGCGCGCATTCCCGTGGATGGGTGATCGATAGCATTATTTTTATTTCAGGGATGATTTTTCTTGCAATTATTGTTGGCGTAACAGAATCCATCCTTGCGAGGCTACGCTTATTAAAAGTTCCCCATTTTTTAATAATCGCATTCGCGTTAGCTATGGTCGCATTAATACTTACCATGAGGTAACCAATGACTAGTTGGGTTGATTTTATTGCGGTGGTGGTACTTCTTATGAATTTGATGATACTCTCGTCCAGTCGCATTCGGACATGTATCAGGATAGTTGCAGCACAGGGAGTTCTGGTCGGGTGTATGGCCATTATACATGAGTATCCTGTGCTGGTCCCGGGAACGATTATTGCTGCATTTCTGAGCATTGTTTTAAAAGGGATAGTATTCCCCTGGTTATTATTTCGTGCTTTGCAGGAAGCTAATATTAGAAAAGAAGTTGAGCCGTTTGGGGGCTATCCGTTTTCGCTCTTGATGGGGGTGGTTATCTTTGCCATTTCTTTTTGGTTAAATGCGCGGTTATTGTACGCGAATCCGCTTGTCCCGCCACTTATCGCGCCCGTTTCTTTCGCGACTTTTTTTACCGGCGCATTTATTATTGTCAGCCGAATGAAAGCAATAACACAGGTTATTGGGTACTTGATGTTGGAAAATGGCATTTATTTTTTTGGTTCTGCTTTTTTGGGTGGACAATGTTTATTGGTTGAATTGGCTATTTCGTTGGATATTTTTGTGGCGGTATTTGTCATGGGGATCGCGATATTCCATATAAATCGGGAGTTTGACCATATTGATACTCAAAAATTATCAGAACTTAAAGATGTAATCAGCGGGCAATAGGAATCACACAATGATTAGTATCGTATTAATAGCAATTCCCTTTTTTTTCGGATTAATTTCATTTTTAGTCCGGAATGATTTTGTGCGCAGGGGTTTAATTGTTGCCGCCTCAGGGGCGCATCTGATGCTGACGTGTTTCGTGTGGGGTAAACAAAGAGGCACGCTTTCAGACGAGTGGTTTGCTTTTGATAATGTCAGCATTTTGTTTTTAACAATTACCAGTGGACTATTTTTTATAGCGTCAGTTTATTGTGTTCAGTATTTATCTGATGAAAATCGTCGCCGTAAGAATGAAAATAAAATACAGAAAAGCTTTTCCGCTGAGGCTGTCTTTAGCGGTTGTTTTTTATTGTTTTTATCGACGATGACCATTGTTATCGCGAGTCAGCATTTAGCCGTGCTCTGGGTTGGCATTGAAGCAACAACGCTGGTAAGCGCACCGTTGCTCTATTTTCATCGTACGAAACGGTCATTGGAGGCGACATGGAAATATCTTTTGATCTGTTCGGTGGGCATTGCCGTCGCGTTACTCGGCATTTTTTTCTTGGCTGTTGCGAATAATAATCAGCACGAATTACTTATAGTAAAAATGGTCGAAAATGTCGGGGGAACAAATATCCCCTGGCTCAAGGCGGCATTTCTGCTTTTGTTTGTTGGCTATGGGACAAAGATGGGGCTTGCTCCTTTTCACACATGGCTGCCTGACGCTCATAGCGAAGCGCCATCTGTTGTTTCAGCTCTTCTTTCCGGGGCATTGCTTAATTGCGCTTTTCTGGGGATTTTGCGGGCGTATCAAATTTGTATCGCAGCCGGACTTCAGACGTATTGCCAAGAGATATTTATTGTCTTCGGGCTTTTATCTATTGTGTTTGCGGCGGTTTTTATTTTAGGGCAAACGGATTATAAAAGGATGCTGGCGTATTCAAGCGTCGAACACATGGGAATAATAACATTGGGTATCGGGTTGGGTAGTAGCGCTGTGTTCGGAGCAATCGTGAATATGCTTGGGCATTCGTTAACCAAGGCAGGGTTATTTTTCATTGCGGGTAATATCGTATCTTATTTCAAAACAAAAAAAATAGCAGATATCCAGGGGCTTGTTGCGGGAAAAATGCGCTGGGCTGGGCTTCTTTGGTTAGTCGGGTTTTTATTAATAACAGGAACACCTCCATCAGGTATTTTTTTGGGTACATTTATTATTTTAAAAGAAGCTTTAGCACAAGGACACTATTGGGTGACGGTTATTCTTTTATCTGCCTTAGCGGTTGTTTTTATCGGAATGGCGCGAATATTTATTTCGATGACGCAAGGTGTTTCAACCGAAGAAGGCAGGATGGGGGATGTAGGTAACGGGAATTCTTTCTGGCGGACATTTGCTCCGGCTTCATTTTTTTGCGTAGCCATTGGTATTGGCGTGTATTTTCCGGATTGGCTGACACGTGCTGTAGAAGTAGCGGCCAAAGCATTGGGAGGGCTCTAATGGCTGTTCGTCTTTTAAAATTACGTAATTGTCAGGCGAAGACGGTACAGGACATTACTCAGTTACCATTCAAGGCATTTTATGATTGTGTGATTGAAGAAATACGAAAAGGGGCGCGGGTTGTTTCTTTTTTTGGAAAACCACAAGGAGCGGGAACCATTGTGCTTATGATGATCCTTGCGTATGATAAAGAAGGATACTTAGCGCCATTTTCTACTGTTGTTACTGATTCGTATGATTCGTTGACGGTTCACATACCGGAGGTTCATTGGTTTGAGCGGGAAATTTTTGAGCAGTGGGGCGTGCGCCCAGAGGGGCATCCTTGGCTTAAGCCAATTCGATTTCATGCGCCCTTAAGAAGGAATGTAAATGATTGTGATGAGAAGGAAATCCTTCCATCATGTACACAGTTTTTCTCTGTTGAGGGAGAAGAAATTCATGAAGTTGCTGTTGGCCCGGTGCATGCAGGCATAATTGAACCGGGCCATTTCAGGTTTCAGTGCCATGGTGAGCACGTTTTTCACCTCGAAATTTCTCTTGGCTATCAGCATCGAGGTATTGAGAAAACATTAATCGGCGGCCCGGATAAACGAACAATCCATTACATGGAAACGGTGGCTGGAGATACAACTGTCGGACATTCCCTTGCGTATTGCCAGGCAATAGAAGGGATAACGGATTGTGAAGTTCCTTTACGGGCATCTGCACTGCGAGCTATTATGCTTGAGTTAGAACGATTAGCTAACCACACCGGTGATCTCGGGGCTTTAGCGGGTGACGTGGGCTATTTACCGACAGCGTCATATTGTGGACGCTTACGAGGCGATTTTCTCAACGTGACTGCTTTTATCTGTGGTAATAGATTTGGCCGTACTATGATACGGCCCGGCGGGGTCATGTTTGATCTGAATGATACCATGATCGCAGAAGTACAGAAACGTTTAGTCAAGACATTTGAAGATGTGAAAAATGCAGTATCTCTTCTTTGGGGATCTTCTTTGGTCGTGGACAGATTTGATGAAACGGGTAGTGTAACGAAACAGGCGGCTTTAGATTTAGGATTGGTTGGCGTTAGCGCGAGAGCATGCGGGATTGAACGGGATGTCCGTTTTGATTTTCCGACCGGCATCTTTCAGTTCTCTCAGATACCTCTCTCAACGCATTCTTCGGGGGATGTTTTTGCGCGGGCTTTTGTCAGATGGCTTGAAATACAAAGATCCGTGGAGTTTGTCATGGATCAATTACATAATTTACCGGGAGGTAAGATTGTCGTTCCCGTACCGTCTATAAAGCGCGACCATATGGTTATTTCATTAGTAGAAGGCTGGCGTGGAGAGATTTGTCATGTCGCGTTGACTGATAAAAAGGGAAGTATCGCTTATTATAAAATTGTCGATCCATCATTCCATAATTGGATGGGATTGGCTATGGCACTGCGGGGAGAAGAAATTTCGGATTTCCCCATCTGTAATAAAAGTTTTAATTTGTCATACTGTGGCCATGATCTTTAAAAGGAATTAGGATAATAATGATTAAAACATTATATGCGAGAATAAAGCAGGGCTACAGAACAACGCCCTTTCCGGCTAAAAATGAGTCGTTACCGGAACGGTTCTTAGGCCGCCCTTTTATTTCACCGAAGGTTTCTCAAGAAGAGGGGGGCAAATGTAAAGCCGTTTGCCCGACAGGTGCAATCGATCAAGGTGATGATTTTTTTACCATTGATATGGGAAAATGCCTTTTTTGCGGAGTATGCCAAAACGTGTGCTCGACTCGGGCGATAACGTTTACCCGTGAATATCGATTGGCAGCGCAGGAAAGGAACGACCTGATCGTTTCAAATGTCTCAGATCGGCATGAGTGCGAAATCAGAAAGAGAGTAAAGCATATTTTTGGGCGGTCCTTAAAATTACGTCAGGTCAGTGCTGGAGGATGCAACGCCTGCGAGTCAGACATAAATGTTTTGAATACGCTCAGCTTTGACCTCGGGCGTTTCGGTATTCAGTTTGTCGCATCTCCGCGGCATGCGGATGGCATTGTTGTGACCGGGCCGGTTACAAAAAACATGAAGCTGGCATTGGAAAAAACATATAAAGCGATACCATCTCCAAAACTTGTTATCGCGGCAGGAGCGTGCGCGATATCCGGTGGCCCCTATAGGGATCACGATGAAGCGAATAACGGGGTTGATGCCATTATTCCTGTTGATCTTTATATTCCCGGCTGTCCACCTCATCCTTTAACAATACTTGACGGTCTTTTGAGAATTATGGGGCATCTGAAATAAGTATTAATGCGTAGACGATTAGATTTATGTTGCTCATGCAGGAGTACGTTAAAAGCTGTATAAGGGGTATCCCCATCAATTATCTTGATAGTAGTGTATCCGCATCCTCAGCCTAAAGGTTCTTGTTCTTGAATAGTCCCGGGAGTTTTTACCAATTCAGTGAAAACACGAACTTTTCGCTGAATTACTAGTAAGGCCCCAGTTGCAGAAATGTAGCTGGGGTTTTTCTTTTTATATGGTACTATATAAATATTGTTAAAGTTTTACGATTTCATTAGTTGCTGAAATTGAAGAAAAAGTAGTTGGGCATATTGCGTTTTCCCCTGCCGCTATTTCCGATGACAGTTGCGACTGGTATACGCTTGGCCCTATTTCAGTGCAAACAAACATGCAACGACAAGGTAGTGGGCAAGGCCTTGTTCGGGAAGGACTTGTTCGTCTAAAAGAATTAGGGGCTCAAGGCTGTATTCTTGTTGGTGATCCAACATTCTATAAGCGGTTTGGATTTGAAAGTATGCCTGGATTAAGCATGGAAGGCGTTCCTCATGAAAATGTTCTTGCTTTATCATTTACGGAAAGAAGGGCAAAAAGAAACATTATACACCAGCATGCTTTTTCAGTAAAAGAATAAAAATATTCGGGGAGATCTTTCCTTCCTTTATTCAAAACTATCGGATTGAAGGAGAATGCTTAAACAGCCCATTTTCAGTGTGTGCGAATACACTAACCCAAAAGTTCGGATGTTTATCCCTATCGGGGAGTTTTTACATGCCCCTTTGTAACTTATTTAGTTGCAAGGGGTTTCTTTTTTAATGAGGACAAAGTTCTTTTTACAAAACTCAAGAATGATATAATATATGCCTTTCAAAAATAGACTACTTATAAAACAAACATCTAGATGCCTATGGGGACTGAATAATTTACAGAGGAGGACACGTGAAAATAGCTGATGTAATTAACAAAAACCTAACTTTTGTTTTAAATAAAAAAACAAAAAAAGAATGAAAAAGTGTGGCCCCTTTTTCTTTTCTGAATTAGGCACAGACTGAGATGTTATAAGGAGTTAGAAAATGGTTAAGAATATTCTCATAATCGGTCATTCTAACATTGGTGATGTTTGCTATAATCTCGTGGTAGTAAAGCCGTTACTTAAGCACTTTCCTCAAGCAAAGATTTCTTTTCTTACATCGCCCCGCACGGAAAATATCGTTCAAGGGTATGAAGGTGTAGATAAAGTGTTTACCTTTAACAGGAGCAGCGGTTTCTTCGGCCGCTTACGCCTCATGAGCACTTTAGTAAAAAACAAATTCGACCTCGCGATCATTCTTAAAAGTACACTTATGTACAAGTTCTTAGGGATCCCGTGTTCGTGGAGCATACGGAAACATTTGAAGTGTGAGCTTTCAGAGAAGAAAATGCATGTTGTAGATATTTTGCTTGAATTTTTACGATCTCATGGGATAAGCGCGCAAGAGGCGGTCTTTGGTTTTGGTTTAGGGCAAAAGGAGAAGGAGTTTTGCGATACTTTTTTTGTAAAGAATGGCATAGTCGCTCAAGATAAGCTTGTAGGCATTCTTCCTTTATCCGCGTGGACCTTAAAAAGTTGGCCAGCTGATAAATGGTATGAATTGGTAAAAAATCTTAAAAATCAATATGGTGTTAAAGTAATCGCTTTCGGTAAACGGAATGATTTTGCCCAATATCCTATGATATTAGATAAAATCTCTTCTGAGGTTATCGTTGCTGATCAAACGACCTTGCGGCAGGCTATGTCCTTAATCAACCGGTGTAGACTTTTTATTGGGCCTGATTCTGGGCTTTTGCATTTGGCTAGTTGTATGGGGGGTTCGTCAATTGGGTTGTATGGACCAACGCCGCGCGATTATATTTTTCCCTATTTTCATCGCGATAACATGGTGAGCTCTAAGCAAAAGTTTCATTGCATGCCCTGTTATCCAGCCCTTCAGTTGTGTCCATGTAAAGGGAAGTTTGATTTTGGCGCTTGCATGGAGAGCATTAACGTAGAGGATGTTGTGAAGTTGGCAACGTCTCTTCGTGTGTGCACATAACTCAAATAACATGTAGTAATTCGTGCGATAATTGCCGAGCTTCTTTTGAATAGAGCCAGTTGCGAAAATCGTCCAATGCGGGGAGTTTTTTTAAGGCCTCTGCAAATATAACATATTGAAGAGGCTTTTTCTTTTGGTTATAATAGCGCTCCATTAGATACTATATAAATACAGAAAGAGGGTACAATGAAAAGCCTAGATGAATACCGCGGTATTGTTAGCGACAAAGTGCTTGCAGAGATTTATGCAAAAGCAACAAAGTTAAACAAAAAACATATTGTCAATATTAGTTCAACGTATCAAGGTGGGGGCGTTGCCGAAATTCTCCATAACCTTGTAATCCTTATGAATGACGTTGGCGTTAATACTGGTTGGCGGATATTGCCAGGAACGCAAGGATTTTTCACCACAACAAAACGTATGCACAATGCATTGCAAGGAGAAGCTATCGATCCCGAACTTATTCATAAGGATTATTATTTAGAAAGCAACGAAAAATTTTCGGTCTTTACCCATATTCATCACGATTGTGTGATAATCCATGATCCGCAGCCATTACCGCTTATTAAATATTGTGACAAAAAACAACCGTGGATATGGCGGTGTCATATTGATTTTTCAAACCCTAATCCAACGATATGGGAATATATAAAAACGTTTATTTTGCGTTACGATATTGTTATAGTTTCAGATCAGCAGTATAAACATAAGGATCTTCCTGTTGAACAAAGAATTATTATGCCTTCAATCGATCCCCTTTCAACAAAAAATATAGATATTGATGACTCTACGATTAACTATTACCTTGATCTTTATAAAATCCCGGTCGATAAACCTATTATTTTACAGATATCCCGCTTTGATAAGTGGAAAGACCCAGAAGGTGTTATTCAAGTGTTCCGTTCCGTTAAAAAAGATATCGATTGCCGTTTAATATTGTGTGGTAACGCTGCTACCGATGATCCGGAAGGTGTAGAAATATATCAAAGCGTTGTGAGTAATAATCAGGATTTGCTTGACGAAGGTTCATTGCTGTTGATTACTGCAGAGGACAACTTAATGGTTAATGCCCTTCAAAGAACTGCAGCGGTAGTAGTGCAAAAATCTACCCGTGAAGGATTTGGCCTGACGGTCACAGAAGCATTGTGGAAAGGGCGTCCCGTTGTAGCATCAAACATCGGAGGCATTCCCAATCAAATCACTAATAATCGTAATGGTCTATTAGTTGATCCGCATAATTTCAGCGAATGTGCTGAAGCGATTATTCGTATCTTGCGGGATGAAAAATTTGCCGAAAAAATAGGCACGGCCGCAAGAGAATCGGTGCAAGAACGTTTTCTTATTACTCGGCATTTGCTTGATTATTTAAATTTGTTCTTGGAGATTATGTAGGTACAGTAAGGCTTTCCTCTTTTCATGACATAGCCAATTGCGAAACTCGTCCCTGCCTGCCGGCAGGCAGGCAATACGGGGGGCCAAATAAAAAAGCCCGCATTTTTGCGGGCCTTTTTTATTATGTTTTCTTAATAATTAAAAACTACCTTTGAGGGCTTCTACCTCTACTGACACGTTTGCGTTCTGTTTCATTAAGATAACGCTTACGCAATCGTATGTGTTTTGGCGTTATCTCAACGAGTTCATCATCTTCAATAAACTCTAAAGCGAACTCTAATGTCATTTCACGTGGTGGGATCAGCTGGATAGCCTCATCAGAGCCTGAAGCGCGCATATTAGTAAGTTTTTTCC
>JAHJGZ010000098.1 GCA_018823795.1 Candidatus Omnitrophota bacterium | reverse complement strand
CACTGTCCCCCACTTAATATTCACTCTTTATTAATTATTCGAATAAAGCTCTACATAATAACAATCATTATTCCTATTTTTAAAACGTACATTCCTGTACTGATACTTGTTTACTAAGCTTTTTGCCACCATAGAATAATTAAGAGAACAAGGCGTACGTTTTTCCCAAGTAGATGATAATAACCAAATTCTCTTGGGCAAACCGATGTTTTTTTGTAGCTTTGCTATTGTTTCCTCACCACCATCTCTATCGTAGACAACATAACAGTGACCAGCCCACATCTCTGGCAAACGTTCCGCATTCAAAAAAACAAGCTTCGTATAATTGATATATTCACATGCTCAAAGTTTCTCACGGAATAATGCTAATAATCTCTGTTGCTATAGCATATATTTTCTTATATAAGCACCAACATGCCGATTAATCTCATTTGGCATTTTCGACCATATATTATTAAAAATATACTGTACAGTATTTAATTCGTTTCGCTTTATCTGTATTTGACCAGATAGTAAGATTCTCGTATACTGTAAAGGAATGTCTACCGTTCTCCATTTCTTTTTAAAGCAATAGAGGCCAGTATCAATCTTACCTTTCCCGAAATCAAAAATATGACATGAGTTATGTATTGCATAGCAAATTGCCTTCCAATATAACAAGTCATTTGGAAATAAACGGTTAAAAGAATGCAAACTTGACACCCAGGGATCATAAGCTACACATCCAGACTTTACAACTAACATCCCCGCTATTATTTCATCGTTTTTTTTTACCATAAGCAGTACTGCATTTTCCCCAAACGCTTCCATTACCTTTACAAACATTCTTATTGAGTGGAATGGAACCCCTAATCTTGTCATATTTTGCTGATAAATTTTATAAAATCTTTTAACGTATTCCATACCCCCTTCGATTACTTTAAGCCCATTTCCCTCAGCTTTCCTGACCGCTCTTCTACACCTGCTCTCGATTTTTTTCCATTGTTGAGGTATTGAACGTTCGAGTTTTAAAATCTGTGTTACCAATCCCTGTCGATCAGAAAGCGAACTTACTTCCCTTAATTCAATATACCGTAATTTCATTTCTTGACATATAGATCGTGCAGTATCTAACAATATCATTCTGATATGGTGACCATCGCTAGCAATACCTCCATGAGAGCAATAAGGAAGCGCAACCCCAACTGAGAAGACTCCTAAGCTTGCAAAAAATAAAGGTAATATTCCTTTTATTTCCCCTGATGCATCTTCAACAAATATATATTTACTCGTCAGCCCATAGGTATCACGGATTACCCTTCTCCATTGATAATAATGGTAAGGCGTGGTACCTGTAGGTTCGGAAGAAACAAACGTATTCCATGCTTCTTCGTCTTTATCATAAGCATATTTAATTAAAAATCTCATATATAACTGCGCTTTCCTTTGAATGAAATTTAATGCTCTTCTTATAATTTTTCAAACTCGGCTCTGGGCCCTGTGCTTCCTCCACGCAAGACCAGCATCTGCTCTTGCTGTAAAGTAAGGGCAAAAACAAACTAACCAGAAACGATAAATAATGCAACCATTATTGTTCATCATTATGCTCATTTTATAAAAAAACATTTACCACTGTGCTCCATATTCGTATATGTTGTAATAATAGTATCGATCCCGTTTTTCACCAATTAAACATATCTATTTTGTCGAGGCATGTTGGACTTATCCTTGTTATTATTATAACATTGATTATCAAACAACTTCCACAATTTGATACATTTTTATACATTTGTTCACTACATAATTATTATGATTCACACTATGATTATACACATCATTACCGTATCATCATTCATTGACTTAACAGTAACATAAATCTCAAAATTCAAAATTAATATACTACAGTGTCACTATTTTTTTAATCTTAATAGACAAAATGGGTAGATTGGCAAAATTTTAATAGGTAGTCACTAGGGGAGAGCAATAGCCTTTTTTTAAAGGATAATCACTACGATTTCTGCGGTATATTGAAAAGGGATTTATCAATATCAACATTCACCTCACGAGACAAGCTTTTCCATGTTCCTTCTCTTTGTTGCTTTCCTTCTTTAGAATAATCATAGAGAATACATGAAGAAAGAGTTGGGAGCCACACCCCTTTTATATTTTCAAACTCAATATAATTATTTTCAATCCTCTTATGCCACTGACCTTGGGGAGAGATGAAAAAATATTCTATTTTGATCCATTTAAAAGATTTATAATCTAAATAACCTTTAATTTTAAATCCATCTTGCATTAAAAAACTCGCCTTAAAACATTTATTCCATCTCCATATGCCAAAGCCACTTTCCTCTGCTAAAAAAACCATATCGGGCCGGTTTATAGCTAACGCATTATACAATGCAATATCTATGCCGCTCTGCATAATAAATTTTTTATTGAAATATTTAGCATTTTTATTCCTAATGAAAAGTGATTCCCCCTCCCTCCATACGTCCTCCTCCTCACTCCTCCACTGATCGGGGAATTTTATGTATAGTAATTTCTTTCTAAGAATTTTTGATGTTTTATCTAGAACGACTGCCGTAGCTTTTAAGCTCTGTATATCATTAATAAACACATTATTAATTACGGTAGCTTTTTCTCTAACCTTTTGTAAAGAAGATGCGCTTGAAAAAAATACCCCGTTCCACAGTAAAAATCCTATCAACCCAACAATACCTACTATAAATATATAAATACCTGCCTTTTTCATATTGTCTCCTTTTTCTTACTTAATTAGACCCCTTCATTTCTATTAATTATT
>JAHJGZ010000097.1 GCA_018823795.1 Candidatus Omnitrophota bacterium | reverse complement strand
GTCCATGCAATATCACCATTTTTATCAACTAAATAGAGTGCAGGAATACCTCGTACTCCATACTGCTGTGCTACATTCTGGTCATCAAACAATACCGTCATAGAATATCCCTGTTTGCGCATAAATGATTCAACAGTTTTTTTTGATCGATCAACACTGATACAAAGGATCGCATAGTCATCACTTTGATACTCATTGACAATTTGATCTATTTCCTTAAGCTCTTGACGACAGGGGGGACACCAGGTAGCAAAAAAATCAAGAAGCACTTTTTTACCCTTAAGTGATGACAACGTTACCGTCTGACCATCAAGTGTTCCCAAGGTAAAATCAGCCGCTTTTGTGCCAGAACTCATAGCACCACTTTCATGACAACCAAAAATACTAACCGAAATTACAAGCATTACTATTATAAACGAAAGTTTTTTCATTATACACTCCTCCCTTTTAAATGTATTATGTATCTTATTGAGATGTTCTTAAGCTCCCTGTTTAGTTATTGCCACATTCACATCTTCTTGAGGCGTACCAATCGGTGCGATATTAAATTTCTCAACCAATATTTTTAATACATTTGGTGTAATAAATGCCGGCAATGACGGACCCAGTTTAATGTTTTTAATCCCGAGCGACAATAAAGTCAATAAAATACAGACCGCCTTTTGTTCATACCACGAAAGAATAAATGTCAGTGGTAGATCGTTAACTCCACATTTGAATGCTTTTGCTAAAGCCGATGCAATGGCAATAGCAGAATAGGCATCGTTACACTGTCCACAATCGAGAAGACGCGGAATACCACCAATATCTCCGAAATCGAGTGTATTAAAACGAAATTTACCGCAGGCAAGTGTTAAAATAACACAATCCTGTGGGATTTTTTCAGCCAGGTCTGTATAGTAATTGCGTCCCGGTTTAGCACCATCACAGCCGCCGATTAAAAAGAAATGTTTTATCGCACCATTTTTAACAGCCTCAATCACTTTATCAGCAACCCCTAAAACCGTGTTACGCGCAAATCCAATAGTAATCGTTTTACCCGGTTTATCTTCGGGAAAACCACCAAGTGTTAGGGCTTTTTCAATAACAGCATTAAAATTTTTCTTTCCGTCACCAGCAGCATTAATATGCTGTACTCCCGGCCAGGTAACAAGACCGGTGGTAAAAATCCGGTCTTTATATGAATCATGAGGTTTTTGAATGCAGTTTGTTGTCATTAAAATCGCTGCGGGAAGGTTATTAAACTCCTTTTGCTGATTCTGCCACGCTGTTCCAAAATGCCCAATAAAATGTGAATACTTTTTGAGTTCAGGATAGGCGTGGGTAGGAAGCATTTCACCATGCGTATAAATATTAACCCCCTTGCCTGTGGTTTGTTCAAGCAGTTGTTTCAAATCAGGTATATCATGACCCGACACAATAATTGCAGGTCCTTTTTTTATTCCTAACGAAACCTGCGTTGGTTCCGGATGGCCAAAAAGTGTCGTATGAGCAGTGTCGAGGATTTCCATGCATTTTAAATTTGCCCCGCCAAATTCCATAATAAGAGAAACTAAATCATCTGCGCTTAATTTGTCATTAACTAAAGCCGCAAGCCCTTTATAAAAGAATGCGTTGACCCCTTCGTCAGTATATCCCATCAGTTCCGCATGGTCTGCATATGCAGCCATTCCTTTTAAGCCGTAGAGCAAAATTTCACGCAAACTTCTGATATCTTCATTAAGATTGGTATCAGCCTTAACGCCGACCGTGCGGCCTTGTTCAATTAATCCTTCCAATGAGTCGGCAGGCTGCCATTCAGTTACCTTTGGTAGTGTTCCTGCAAAATCCTTGCCTTGTTGCGTCTTATACGCATCACGAAATGCTTTTTTGATGCTCTTAAGGTGTCCATAAGCATTATGAATAAATTCTGCAATGCGTTCTGAATCAAAATCGACGTTCGTTACCGTAGTAAAAAGAGCCTCCTGGATGAAACGGTCAATATCGCTATTAACGACACCAAGTGCGCGTGCCCGTTCACCATAGACAGCAATACCTTTTAAGGCATGAATTAATAAATCTTGTAAGATGGCCGTATCGTCACTTTTGCCACATACACCCTTTACGGTACACCCTTTCCCACCCCCTGTTTGTTCACATTGTCTACAAAACATTTTTTCAGCCATTGTTTTCTCCTATACTTATTTTTTTTCCGTTAATTTTTGTAATATTTTTTCATCATTGTGTAAACCCTCAAGAGATTACCGTGCCTTTTTTATACTATTTCTCCCCTAAGAGAAATAGTATATTCTTTTACCATAATATTTTTCCCCGATTTCTTCAGTGCTTCCTCAAGAATCCGCACCGTACCTGTACAACAGGGCACTTCCATATGTACGACGCTCATTGACTTGATAGCATTGTCTTTAATAATGGCTGCTAATTTATCTCGATAACTATCAAGATCTGCATCCAATTTTGGACAAAACACAACGAGTATTTTTCCCTTTAAAAACCGTTCATGGAAATTTGCAAAGGTAAACGGCACGCAGTCAGCGGCAATTACTAAATGAGCATCTTTAAAATACGGGGCATGTGGATTAAGCAGCCTCAATTGTATCGGCCACTGCTGTAGCTGTGAAATACCAGCACTGACCGCCGTTTCTTCAGTTTCTTTTTTTTCACTTTTGCGGAAATCCTTCATCATCGTTCCCGGACAACCACACGGCAATGGCTCATCAGTTTTTTCCTCCTTGGGAAGAGAAATCTTGTGCTTCTTTAAATAGTCCTGCGCCTGTCTTAAATAGTCGTGTTGGCCGTGTTCCTTGAGATGTTTTAGATGCGCTGTAATTACTTTGTTCCCCCCCTTTATTACATTATCCATAACTTTGGCCTCGTCATACTGTTCTGCTTCACGTACTTCAACGCTCATTGCACCCTCAGGGCATTTTCCAATGCAAGCACCAAGTCCATCACATAAAAGTTCCCCCACCAGCCGTGCTTTTCCGTTAATAACCTGCAAGGCCCCTTCAGGACAGTCTGGTACACACGTGCCACAGCCATTACATTTTTCTTCATCGATCATAATAATACTTCTTTTCATCCGGTCTTATCCCTTCAACAAAGTAGCAATAGTTATTTTTTTGAACTCTTTATTAACAAATCCTTCGATGCGTTTCATCCTCTTGCGAAGAGCGCATTTCTTAATATTAGGACAAATATGTTTCTTCAAAAAGCATTCCGTCAGCGAAAAACCTCCCTGGAATATCCTCATAATATCAACAAGCAATAACTTCTCTGGCGGTTGTGCAAGTAAGAATCCCCCTTTATTTCCTTTCAGTGATTTTAGAATACCTTCCTTCTTCAGTATTTGAAAAATCTTTCGCATGAAAGGCCGCGGTAATTGCAATTCATGCTGCAGCTCAGTTGTAGAGACAACAGCACCCTTTGCCTTTGCTACATACAGTATCGCTCGTATCGCATAATCGGTATGTCGTGTTATTACATTCATAGTATAATGATACTTTATTAGTATCATTTGTCAAGATAAAAAATTTCTTTTTCTTTTTCTCTTACGTATGCCTACCTGATAATTGTTCATAATTTTTTCTATCTATCTGAAAATAAATAACTTATAAACATTTATAATTTCATTTCCTCAAACCATCGCTTACCTAAAAAATCATAAATCAAGACAGGAAACACGACTAACGTTAATAGGGTCGAGAGTGACAAGCCAAAAACAATTGCCCACGAAAGCCCAGACCATACAGGATCAGTTGCAATCACCAGAGAACCTAAAACGGTAGTAATAGACGTAAGTAGAATCGGACGAAATCTGGTAAGCCCCGCATCAAGTAAGGTTTCCTTTAACGAATCATATTTTTTAGCTGTCTGTATTGTATATTCAATAAAAATTATCGCATTATTGACAACAATCCCTGAAAGTGCGATCACCCCGATCATTGAGGTTGCAGAAAAATAAACCCGTCCAAGAAAAAACAACAAGGCAAATCCCGGCATGATGCCTATCATTGCTAACGGAATCGTTCCAAGTATTAAAAGAGGAATAATAAATGATCTAAATTGCGCAACAAGCACTAAATAGATAAGGATGATTGCAACCATCATAGCAAGCCCCAAATCACGAAATACCTTAACCGTTAATTCCCATTCTCCACCAAGCTCAACTGTTATCTTTTTGTGATTATCAGTCTGATAACTCGCCTTTAATAAAGAAAAATGGGTGCGGTGACTCTGCAGAGTGGGAACATGATAGTCATACAGCATTTTGAGCACATCAATGACTGCATATGTCACACTCCGCTTTCCCATTTCCCCTGAAATATACACGGTCTGTTCCCGATCATCACCTATAATGGTATCATCTTCTTCTATGCTTTTTACCTTCACAAATCGTGAAACAGGAACATGATTTCCTAACTCATTTGCAATAAAGATAGAATCAAGATCGCCGATCGCATCACGTAAGTCACGACTGAACTTCAGTACAATATATTCCTGTTCATAATTGTAATCGCTATGATACGTTCCTATGACCCGGCCACTAAAAATCGTCTCGAGCTCCTGTGAGATGGTCTCAACATTAATCCGAGCATTTGCCGCTGCTTTTTTGTCTACCGATAAAACATATTTCGTATGTTCTTCTCCTATTGAAATATCAACATCTTTTAACTCTCTGATTTTGTTTACTCTCTTCTCAAGGTCGTACGCAACCGTATGCAACAACTCAGTATCATCACTTTTCACTTTTAAATGGAATGTAGCAAGTACCGGAGGCCCGGGAGGATCTTCAACAATAGAAATCCGTGCATCAGGATACTCCTTTACCTGTTGCTCAAGAACCGTTCGATAATAATATGCTAAATCTTCCGATGCTTCTTGCCTCCTGTCCGGATGCGTAAGATTTAATTTAAGCGTAATCTGGTGCGTACCCTTTCTATTCGATACCCCCTTAAAAAGACCGTTAAAATCAAGCACCGGCGGAGCGCCGACAAATGTCTGAATACTCTGCAGCTCCCTCTCTTCCTGCAAGAGATGTACCAAACCACGAGCAACACGCTGGGATCGTTCGAGGCTCGTTCCACGATCAAGATCGATGTACACATATATCTGCTCACGGTCCGCTTTCGGTAGCAGTCTAAAACGAATCAATCGAATAACGGGGAATGTCATAACGATACATAACAGTGCGAAACAACTTATAAGAAATAATACTCTTTTCTTCCGACTATCAAATAAACTCGTCAATAGAGATCGATAACCGCTTAAAACCTTCGCCGAAAGCGTACAGATAAATCCGCAATGTTTTTTATCAACAAAAACCTGTTTATCTTTACACAAAATAGATGCAAGCCATGGATTAATACTGTACGCACATAACAACGAAATAACTAATGTCGATGAAATAAAGAACGGTAGTGGTCCCATATAGGGTCCCATCATTCCCGTAACAAACAACATCGGGATAAATGCTAAAACGGTTGTAAGCGTCGAAAGGAGCAAAGCAACCCCCACTTCAGAAACAGACTGTGCAATGATCCCTTCTTTTTCAGCATTCGAATCTTTCTTTTTATTTTTAACAATATTTTCAATCACAACCGTCGCATTATCAACAAGCAATCCAAGGGATAAGATTAAGGCAAACAGGGTAATACGATTGATGGTATAGTTAAAGAGGTTGCCTATTCCAACAACTGAAAGCAAAACAATGGGAATGCTGAGCGCAACGATGAATGCGGCACGATAATTAAGAAAGAGTAATAATACGAAAAACACAATACAAATTGCTTGCATTAAATTGATGACCAGGCCATAAATTTCTTTTCGCGCGACACGCCCTTCATCTTTTACTATCTCTATTTGAATATCGTGAAGATACGGCAACTCCTTTTGTAATTGTTTAAGGTGCTCATCAATAGCATGTGATACGGAAATTACATTTTCACCCTTCTTTTTTGCAATAGTAATATAGACAGCAGAATCGGCCGCAATACCTTTTTTGTAAAACCCGACATAATTTTCATATTCTGCTTCCCCTTCAATGACGCGGGCAACATCGCTGATTCTCAATACCTGCTCAGCATTGGCACTAATAATAATATTTTCAATATCGTTGACCGTTACCGCCTGTTCCTGCGTCTCAACGGTATAATATACCGTATCTGTTTTAATAACGCCTAAATCTCTCAATAATGACGTGGTATCTAAGGCTTGACCAATCTCAGATAGTGCTGTCCTTGTTTCTTTCATCATGCGGGGATCGAGCACAATTTGAAATTCTCTCCGCCGTCCACCAATAACATCAATATATGCTGTTCCCTTAATATGTTTTAATTCATCACGCAAATAAAATGCTCGCTTACGAAGTGCTATCGGATCAATAATCGTTGAATGTAACACTAACGTCTTTATCGGTAAATCCTCCGGATCAATCGATGCAATAAACGGTTCACTGACACCAAGTGGTTTCAAATTCAGGCGGCTTGATATTTTTTGTCTTAACGTAATCATGCTTCGTTCAAGATCTTCGCCAACAAAAAATTCGACGATAACAAGAGCACGGCCACCGTGTATAGATTGAGAATAAATATGTTCAACCCCTGGAATTTCATTAAGAACATTTTCAAGCGGTTTTGTTACAATTTGATAGACCTCATCAACTGTCGCACCGGAAAATTCCACTGTTATTGAAAATGCAGGAGCCACAATATCCGGATTATACTGTTTCGGCATAACTACAAAAGATATGCTTCCCCATAAAATAATGCCGAGCAGTATAAGAAACGATAATCTCTTATTCCTAATAAAATATTCTGCTACCCGTCCATATATATTCACCGTAATACTCCTGTTATTTTTTCTTTTTATATTTCAACACAATATTCATAAAAATCAGAATCAATAATAATACCGCAGCTCCCCCTTCTAACCACGCTGGAAACATTTGCTCATGATGCACAAGCGTCGTTATGGAAAATCCACCGAGTAATTGCCATATAAAATCAAACAAAAGACCAAGTAAAAAACTGCATATAATTATTGATGAGAGATACACGACAAGTGCCATCTTACCTAAATGGCGCCACACAACCGTCATTGTAACGGTATTGGTAGCAGGTCCTGCCATAAGAAACGCAAAGGCAGCCCCTGGATTTAATCCTTTTAACATAAGCGCGGCCGCTATCGGAATAGATCCGGAAGCACATACGTACATCGGCATTCCTATAAGCAACATAATAAGGATCGCCTGCCACCCGGTACCAAGATAGGTATGAATAAATTCTTTCGGCAGAAAAAAGGCTATCGCACCCCCAATAAGAATACCTATTAATATCCACCAACCGGTATCACGAAGGAGAGTACCAAACGCATAGGTAAAAACACCTTTGATATTTTCAAGCAGTGAATGCTTCTCGGTCGCACACTCACCATTTGAACAGACCTTACATTCTTTTTTCTTTTCCTTTTGAGGTATGATTGTATCTTGAATTACTATGTTCGCTATAATACCAATAAAAAATGCCACTATAAATGACGCACATACACGATATATAACAAATACGCCACCAAGTAATGCGTACGTTGCAAAAATAGAGTCAATTCCTGTCGTCGGTGTGGATATCAGAAATGAAAGAACCGCTCCCTTCCCGGCCCCTTCTTTACGAAGCGAAAGTGCAGCGGGAATGACGCCACATGAACATAGGGGCAAAGGAATACCAAAGAGTGATGCTTTCAAAACGGAACTAATGCTTCGACCGCCAAGATGGCGTGCAATAGTTCCCGGGGTAAGAAAAATGTGCACCACTCCGGCAAAGAAATAACCAAAAAGCAGATAGACCGACATCCGCATGAGAAGAATATATGATTCACTAATAATACCAATAAAAATTTCAACCATGGTATTTACTCACTAATAAAATTGTTAATACATGATTTTATTGTATCCCGCGTTTTTCGGAAAATATTAAGCCGTTCCTCTTCCGTCTCTCCGGCACAGACAGGATCTTCGATGTTCCAATGTATCTTTTTGTATTTTCCGGGAAAGACCGGACACACTTGTTGCGCATAGTCACATACGGTAATAATATAGTCGAACGTGTCATGCAAATATTGTGTAATAGAATCTGACGTATGGTGAGAAATATCAATGCTCATTTCTGCCATAACCTGAACCGCGTATGGATTAACACCTGCGGGACTCACCCCGGCACTAAACACCTCAAACCGGTCCCCCGCCATAGACCGAATCAATCCTTCAGCTATTTGACTGCAGCAGGAATTACCCGCACAGAGAAATAAAGCGCGTTTTTTCTTCATCGTATGATCTGTTTTGTACCTATTATTTTTGATGAGCAAGATAACTAAAGGCGCTTAGACACGCTTTAGACCCTTCTCCCGCAGCAATAATAATCTGCTTTTCCGGGACATCGGTCACATCACCCGCAGCAAAAACAGCCGGGATGTTTGTTTCATTCCGGTTATTAACAATAACTTCTCCCCATTGATTTTTTGCTACGTCTCCTACAAAATCTGAATTTGGAATCAACCCCACTTCAACGAACACCCCCTCAACCGAAAGTTTTTTCTCTTTTTTTTCAGAAAGAATTTTAATACTTTCGACGAACTGGTTACCGCGAATCTCGGTAACCTGAGTATTCATCATAATAGATACCTTATCACTCTTCGTGATCTTTTCTTGTAAGATAGGATCTCCCATAAGTTGATGAGTAATGTCAATAAGGTAAATATGAGTTGCTATATTCATAAGCTGCAATACCGCCTCAAGCCCGGAATTACCACTGCCAATAACTGCAACTTTTTTACCTGCATATAAAGGGCCGTCACACGTTGCACAATAGGTAACGCCACGCTTACGAAACTCTAACTCGCCGGGCACCCCTAATTCACGTGATCGTTTCCCTGAAGCAATAATAACGGTCTTTGCTTCAAAGACTTCTCCCTTTTCAGTCGTCACCGTAACAAAGTTTCCCTCGAGAGCCTTTTTACAGCTAATAACTTTTTCTCCGTCTTTTAAAGAAACGTTGTATTTTTGCATATGTTCTTCAAATTTATTCACAAGCTCAGTACCGGTAATAAATTGATAACCGGTATAGTTTTCAATATCACCGCTCCAGGTAGCCTGTCCGCCAATGTCATCGGTAATAACAATAAAATTCATCTGTTTACGAGCAGCATAGACAGCAGCCGTTACTCCTGCGGGCCCAGCACCAATAATAATAAGATCATACATAGTAATACCAAATAGAACAATCCGTTACATTTAAATTCCCAATGCCTTTTTTATCTTACCCTTGTCAAACCCGATAATAATTTCTTCATCAACAGCAACGACCGGCACGCTCATCTGACCCGATTTATGAAACATCTCCTGTGCAGCATTCGTATCAGCAGCAACATTAACATCAGAAAATGTAATATTACTCTCCTTAAGAAAGTCTTTCACACGAATACAGTAAGGACATGTTGGTGTACTATAGACAGTAACTTTCTTACCCATGACACAACCTCCTAATTTTATAGACCCTTTTTAATATCTAACAGTTTTTGTACGTGTTGTTGCTCCTGACTAACTAAGTCCTCAATTACTTTATGTTCAGTTTCACGTACAACCTTTTTCATTCCTTCAAAGAAAACGATAGAATCTTCCTCAAATTTCATTGCTACCCCTATTGCCTCTTTATCATTTTTAATCCCTTTTGCTAGTTCTGCTCCTTTATCTTTTTGGGTAAACACATGTTCACGTGCCAATGCATTCATATACGCAAAATATTCACCCGGATATGAGTCGGTCGGCTCATATTTTTGTACCGAATTTAATATTTTCTGAAAAGCTACAATGTGTTTTCCCTCCTCCCCGGCAAGATAGGTAAACATATCTTTAGATTTCTGATTCTTTGATTGATCGGCTAATGCATTATAGAAATCTCTGCCGTTCTTCTCGATCTGAACACCAAGTTCTACCACTTCACTACCTGCAAACAAGTTTCCCATATACAACCTCCATAAATGAGGCCATACTTTATGGAGTCCCAAGGGACGACATAAAGTATATGGCCGAATTTATCCCGTAAAATGCGAAGCATTTTATCGGGGTAAAGCACCTAGCCGAATTAATCCAGCGCGGATGGATAAGTTCAGCCATCAGACTTACGTCATGTTGTTCCGTAAGTCTGGGTTTCACGTATCCCGTTAGACAACAGTCAAAGCATGGTCTAATCGGGATACTGTTCATAAATACAAACCTCCGCGTGCACCGCACTTTTTCTTCATCTTTTTACAGATAAAGGTGGGGAATCAACTCCCACACCAATTATTTCAAATAATTCAAATGTCTGCTCAAATCCCCCTCACACAATTGGTGTGCGGGTAAGTTCAGACACACAACTTAACGTCACTTTCGTTCGTTAAGGTGTGTCTTCATTTATAGATTCGTTTCAGATATCCATGCCCCATGCTTATTACAGCGCTCAATCACCGTAAGTTTTCCACTCGTAACTTTAAGATGCAGTGCTGCAGCAGGATTTATTTTGTCTGGTTTAAGTTCTGTGCGAGCAACAAAAACTTTATCAATATAGAAATCAATGTTCATAATAAAATGTTCGGCAAGCATCGGATGAATAATCTCACCCACCTTTACATGGACATCTTTACACCCTTCAATTAAACCACACGTTGGTACAACCGTAATTGCGGGAATATGCTTTTTTTCTGACTCAGAAAAATTTGTTACATCACCTGGCTGGTGAATTGCATCTCCTTGTTCTTCAAATGACTTTGCACCACACACCGGACACGCTGTCGGTGTTGTCCCGTCAATTGAAATATAACCACATACTTTACAAACAATACCTTTCATACTACACCTCCATTCAATGAGACCATAATTTACGGAGTCATTATGACAACGTAGGTTATCCTGTCGAATTCAATACCGACGGTTTGCTTCGCAAAAAGAAGCAGCAGAAATGCATTGAAACACTATAAATTGTTTTTTCATGCATATCCAATAAAACTTTCTGTTTTGATCATCTCTTTGTTGCACGCTATACCGATACAAATATTTTCCATAGCAGTAACCATACTCGGTGGACCAAAAACAAAAATAAACCTTTCATTCCAATCAGGTATTTTACTAAGCAATATATCTTTATTAAGAAAACCACGTACGTAGTGCTTATCTGTGGGAATGCCTTCATCCACTGAATACGTAACGCGTAGAATATTGTTGTTTTGCTGCCAATTCTCTAATTCATCTTTAAAAGCTATATCTTCTTCTGTGCGATTTGCATAGAAAAGACAGACATCGACCGATAACTTGTTCATTATAATATACTCGATAATGGAAATAACCGGTGTTATACCAATCCCTCCCGCTAAAAAAGCTATTTTTTTATATCTTTCATCGTAAATACAATTACCCATAGGCGCTTTAAATAAAACAGATTCCCCTTGTTTTAGTTTCTGTAATTGATGAGAAAATTCACTATCTGATATTCGTTTTGTCACCTCAATATAGCCTTTTTCTGGTGAACAGGAAAATGACAGGTATTTATTAAGGGACTTATTCCCTCTATTTGCCTCATCAAAAATAACTTGTGCAAACTGTCCTGCCTGAAAGTTAATTTTCTTATCCGGGACAAACCGAAAACTTTTCACCGCCTTCGTTCTGTTAATGCTTTCGAGAAATTTTCCTTTAATCTCTACCATTGTCTATCCTTACGTACTATTACTTCATTTCTTTTTGCAGTGTTTACACATACCATAAAAATAACCGTGAAAATCATCTATAGTGTGGCCATCAACCGCTTTTTTTTGTAATGTAGGACACAGAGTAATATTAACATCATAAATTGCCTTGCATTGCCGACAGAAGAAATGATGATGTCTCTTATCACATGCTTCATAAAACACTCGCTCAAAATCAATTTTTAACTCCTTCACCAGTTCATATTGCCGGAAGTGTTCAAGGATGGAATAAACAGTAGCCCGTGAAATTGCGGGCAATTTCTTCTTTACGTGCTTATACACCTCATCAACACTTAAATGGGCTCTTGAATCAAGAAGTGCTGAATACACGTATAACCGCTGTGGGGTTGCTTTTATTTTATGCTGTTTGAATGTTTCTCGTATTGTTTCCATTACTGCTACCGTTATCCTTTTTTTGAAGGCGGCGATAAATCA
Source organism: Candidatus Omnitrophota bacterium (assembly GCA_018823795.1). Classification (GTDB taxonomy): domain Bacteria; phylum Omnitrophota; class Omnitrophia; order JAHJGZ01; family JAHJGZ01; genus JAHJGZ01. Next base: position 21,065 of record JAHJGZ010000097.1, on the reverse strand, counting down.
ATAATATTCTCAACATCAACCTCAATGACGTACGTAGGTTTTGATGGTAGTTCTGCTTCGAAATGCGCTTGACTTTTTGTCTCGGTCTGAACACTTTTAATGATGCGCTTTGAAATCCTTTCTACTATTTTTTTCTCCCATGCAGCAACAATATGGTCATGCATATCTTCTCGCGCAACAAGCTTCGCGCTGCCTTGTAGCGTATATCCTTCAAAATTATGTTCATCAACCGCCGTGATACTTATCGTTTTGTTTTTCTTAAGGTTGCGAAACGTTGTACGCAAATAAACATCTATTAAAAATATTTTTCCGTCTTCAATTCCTACAATCCCTTTTGCCGAGCAATGAATTTTGCCTTTCGTGTCTAATGTTGAAACAATCACAAACCCTTGTTTTTCAAAAAAACGTGTTATTTTTCTTGGCAGCTCCATCATCAATTCTCCTGTGCATTATTTTTTTGCAGTACCTTTTTTATAGTAGGAAGCATAACAGATAACGCTTCAATGTCAGCACTATCCGGAATAAATTTTTTATATACTCCTTCACTTATTAATTCAAATCCGGCTTCGGTAAGTGATGTTTCAAGCTCTTTAAAACCAACGGTTGCCCACCCATATGATCCAAAGGTAAGTGCATGGCGTTTCTTTGGCCTCAGTCCTTTTAAATACATAAGTAAACTCGCCATTGTTGGCAACATACGGTTATTTAAAATGGGGCTTCCAATTAACAGTATTTTCGAAGATAAAATCTCAGTAACAACATCAGAAATATGGGTATCCTGAAGATTCATAATGACAACGGGAATATTTGCATTGTTAATTAATTCATAAAAACGACGCGCCATTTTTTCTGTTGAATGCCACATAGTATCATATACAATTACGACTTTATTGTCTGTTTCATGACTCGCCCATCGTCTATACAAAGACACAATTTTTTTTATGTCTTCTCCTCTACGCCAAATAAGACCATGTGAGGGACAAATCGTATCAACACGAAGAGTAGAAAGAGCATCAAGTACTGGTAACACTTGTGTGCCATAGGGCATTACAATATTACCGTAGTATTTAGCCGCTTCATGAAATATGACATCTAAACCAACTTCATCAGCAAATCGCTCATGAGAAGCATAATGCTGTCCAAACGCATCATTTGAAAATAGAATATTATCAGAAGCTGAATACGTTACCATATTATCCGGCCAATGAACCATAGGTGTGAGAAAAAAGGTGAGTTCCCGTTTTCCAATCGATAGCGTATCCCCTGTATTGACTACTCTAAATTTCCAATCCTTCTTACCGTACCTGCCGGCAGGCGGGAAATGACGCTTAAGATGCTCTTCCCCTTTCGGAGAACATACAACCTCTGCATGAGGACAGTATTCAAGCATTCTCTCAATGTTTCCGGAATGATCCATCTCGGTATGATTAGAAACGATATACTGGATCTTTGAAGGATCGATAACAGCTTTAATTCGTTGAAGCATTTCATCAAACCCATACGCTTTTACCGTATCGATCAACGTTGGCTTTTCATCCATGATGAGATAAGAATTGTACGTGGATCCAAAAGAGGTAGAATATCCATGAAAGTTGCGCAAATTCCAATCGACAGCACCAGTCCAATAAATACCATCTGCTATTTTATGCACACAACACCATATCCTTACTTATTAAGAAATCAATACATTCTTATTTTTTATTCCTCTTTTTCAAATTGATCTTTGCCAACACCGCATTCAGGACAAATCCAGTCATCAGGCAAGCTTTCAAACAAAATGTTATCATTCTCTGTTGGATCATAGACATATCCGCATACCATACATCTGTATTTCTCCATTTGTTCCTCCTTTACCCCGTTAGAGATAGGAAACGCTTCAGTCTATTTTGCAATAAACGTTTTCCCATTCCCGTTTTTAAATACTTTTCTCTCTTAACTACATCTTCTTTATGTAAACATGCTTCATAATAAATAAGTTCAAATGGTTTCCTTTTTTTTGTCGCAACAATCACTCCCTCATTATGCTGACTGAAGCGTTTCCGTAAATTACTCGTAAAACCTGTATAAAAACGATTATCTTTTTTACTTCGCAATACGTATGTATACTACATATATTGTATCTCTAACGGGGCTGGCTTCGCCCTTAATTTACGGTGTACACAGCTTGACATAAATTACTACACGAATTTAACCCAGCACTCAGTTGCATTATTTCAGCGCATCTTTAATGCGTGATTTAAGACCACCGCCTGCTTGGCTATATTGTTACAACCTTTTTTTCTCTTTCCTGTGTCACTTTCTGCTGGGTGCTGGGTACATTCCTGCCTACCGGCAGGCAGACACATACTTTACATCATTTCATTCTGTAAAGTATGTCTTCATACAATTAATAACTTTCTACAAATACTTCATAATGCGCTTGTGGATGGGCACATGCAGGGCATATCGCCGGTGCTTCTTTTCCTTCATGCATGTAGCCACAATTACGGCATTTCCATTTAACTACGGTACTCTTTTTAAACACCGTGCCACCTTTCACATTTTTGAGTAATTTTCGGTACCGTTTCTCATGCTCCTCCTCAACTTCTGCTATTTCTTTAAACTGAACGGCCACTGCTTCAAACCCTTCCTTTCGCGCGGTTTCTTCTGCATCTTTATACAGCATCGTCCATTCCTCATGTTCACCGTTCGCGGAGGCTTCAAGATTTGCGGCAGTATCACCAATCACCCCTGCCGGATAGGTAGCCGTAATTTCAACCGCTCCACCTTCTAGCAATTTAAAAAATCGCTTTGCATGCTCTTTTTCATTCTCTGCGGTTTCTAAAAAAATTGCGGCAATTTGTTCATAGCCCGCCTTTTTCGCCGCTGATGCAAAATAGGTGTAACGGTTGCGTGCCTGTGATTCACCGGCAAACGACGCAAGTAAGTTTTTTTCTGTCTGTGTCCCTTTTAACTTTGCCATAATCTCCTCCTTCTCAATTATACGTTGTTATTTTACTTAGTAATCATTATTATATAGAAATGATTACTATTGTCAAGTTTTTTCATCTTATTGTTTTAAAAATAATAAGTTTAATAATACCAATAAGTTACATCAATTATGAAAAGACTTTATATTGTTTTCCTGATCTCTTAATCAATCCTTCTTTCTCCAAATTTTTCAATAATCTTTTAATACGACCCGGATCTTTTTGAAGTTTTTTAACCAGAACAGAACTCGTGAATGATGAATGTTGAGTTAACACGCTAATAATAGCCCCACGTATTTGCCGGTCAGAACCTTCGAAGCGTGATTGCTTTGTATGGTGCTTACTCTTTCGAGAAGGATTATTATGATTTTTTTTAAGGCTGACGCCATAATCCATAAGTGCGGAATACCATCTATGAGGATTTTTTTTATCGAGTGTCTTTGCCACAAGCGATAGTATTTTGACATCATCAATATTAATGCGCAAAGGGAAAAAATGATGGATAAAAACACTTCGAATATTTGTTTCAATAAATACCGTCGGTTGATTAAATGCAAAGGCACAAATCGATGCTGCTGTCGCTTTCCCAATCCCGGGGAATGTTGCAAGGACGTCAGGATTTTGAGGAAGGCGCCCTTTATATTCATCCATGACTCTTTTTGCACTCTTATGGAGATACAGTGCACGACGGTTATATCCTAATCCCTGCCATTTTTTTAGGATGTGTGAAAACGGTGCCTGCGCAAGTTGTCTAAAATTTTCAAAGGTACTAATAAATCCTCGATATTTATTTACAACACGATCAACCTGTGTTTGCTGAAGCATTATCTCAGATACAAATATCTGATATGGTGTTATTCCCCGCCCTCGCCACGGTAAACAACGTTTATGCTGTGTATAATATGCATATACACGTTTTCGAAAATTCTTTATTTGTTGTGGTAATAGTTGGGCCATTAAACTATAAGTTTACTCAAAAAAGCCGAGTATTTTTTATTCACTATCACATTTACCGATAAAAAGCATAGGAAATACAATATCGCTTATACAGCAAGGAACCAATACTGAAACGATAAGAAAAAATCCGATAATAAGATAAGAAAACCAACCAACGGTATTTCCCAGTGCCATTAAAATATGAAATAAAGATGCCCATGTACTTATAAGCACATGTCCTGCATGTGAAAATTTTGTAAAGGGTTTAAAGTATGCTATTGCGATACCGATTATTGCTAAAGGGTTGATCAACCACCATTTTTCAATAAAACCTATATGAGCATGACTACGCGGTAAGGCAAGCAGCAATTCTCCTAAATAGGGGATTATCGAATCACTGAGGGTTGCAATGCCGACTGATCCGACATAGCCAATAACAAGTAACAGCCATATTTTTGGCTTATTATGTGAACACTTGAGTATATAGATATGATACATAGAAGCTGTTACAAGCGAACTTAATAGTACGTGGAGAGGATGAAGAACATAAAAAGTGGCATACGAAATACGATAGGGTACATTTTTGAAGAGTATCATTATTATGATACCGGTAACTGCACCAAATACCGTAAAAGGAAAATGTTCCTTTAGTTCTTTTGTTATTTGCTTAATCATTACCTGTCCTCTATTTTATCAGGACACAGCGTCCCATACTGATCGAGCACCAAAGATAATTCTGTTACTCTTTTTGATGTAGGATTCTATATTGTATCACTAAAAATAAAAAATACCAGATAAACGTAACTGCTTATTCTAAAACAGCTTATAACTGATATTTAAATGAGCTTAGGGAAAGTTTTTCGGTAAGACTTTCAATTCCATTCGATATAATTGTATCGATTTATAGGTAAGCAACTTATATTTAATTTTCTTTTGACTGCAACTGACGTTCTTTAATCCAACAATACAAAACAGGAACTAAAATCAGATTTGAAAGTGTAGCAGTAATAAGTCCTCCTACCGTCGGTGATGCCATTGGCTTCATAATTTCAGAACCAGTGCCACTGGAAAGCATGATAGGAATAAGTGCCAGTATTGTTGTGGCGGCCGTCATAATGGCAGGTCGTACTCTTAAAAGTCCTCCTTCGATTACAAGTGTCCGTATCTCTTCTTTCGTCTTTGGTAACTTTACCTTAAATAAATCTTCAAGTGTTGAAAGCAAAACAACAGCATTATCAGTAGCAACACCAAACAGCGCAATAAAGCCAACCCACACCGCCGTCGAAAATTTAAAATCCAGTAGAAATAATAGAAGAACACCCCCCACCAGAGAAATAGGGATGCCGGTAGCGAGTATCAACAAAATACTTCCTTTTTTAAATGCAAAATACAACAATAGAAATATTATTGCTAATGATACTACGAAAGAAGGAATAAGACGTTTTCTCGATTCTATTTCAGATTCAAATTGTCCTGACCAATTAATGAAATATCCTGATGGCACCGTCAGTTTCCCCTGCTCGATTGTTTTTTGAACTGCTTTCTGAGCATTTTTCACAAAATCTATTAAACCAGTTTTATCTTGATCGACATTGATAAAAACGCGTACATATGAAAGTGTATTTTCAGAATTAATGACTGCAGGGCCTGGTACTTTCTTCAGTGTTGCAACCTGTGTCAAAGGAATATGCTCCCCACCCGCAGTACAGACAAATATTCTTTGCAACGCTTCAGGGCTGTCACGTAATTCCCTGAGGTATCGTACTCGAATAGGATACCGCTCCCTACCCTCAACAGTTGTAGTGAGATTCATACCACCGATAGCGGTCATAATAACAAGCTGTATCTCACTGACGCGTATTCCATAGCGAGCTGCTTTTTTTCTATCAATTTCAATTTCAAAATAAGGCCTATTTGATATTCTTTCCGCATAGGGACTCACCGCCCCTTCTACGGTACTGACAATCGATTCTAATTGAGAGGCGATCTCCACCGCGGTATCAAGATTAGGACCAAATACTTTTATGCCAATCGGTGTCTGTATCCCCGTGGCTAACATATCAATCCTATTACGGATAGGTTGTGTCATAATAGGACTCACCCCCGGCATTCTCGTTTTTTCCTGAATTTCCTGAATGAGCTTACTTCGAGTCATATCTTTGCGCCAGTACTTCTTTTCTTTTAAATGCACTATTGTTTCTATCATACCCACCGGGGCAGGATCAGTTGCAGTCGCCGCCCGGCCTAATTTCCCAACTACCCATTCAACCTCATGCGGAAACTCATTTTTGATTATTACATCTTGTTTTTTCATTACATCCATTACCTGGGTAAGCGATGCACCGGGCAACAAAACCGGCATGAATAATAAATCCCCTTCATTTAACGGCGGCATAAATTCCTGCTTGAGTTGCATTCCACAAAAGACACCGACGAGAAAAAGCATAAGAGAAAGGATAACGATTATATGTTTATTCTTTAAACTCCATGACATAAGAGGATGATATGCTCGTCTTAAAACTTGGCTTACAATATTTTGTCTATCAGATCGCAATCGACCTCTTAATAAGTAATAACATAATGCAGGCAGAAGCATTAGTGCTATTAACGCTGCACCGACCATGGTAAATGTTTTTGTAAAAGCAAGTGGCCTAAAAAGTTTTCCTGCCTGACCAGTTAAAACAAATACGGGTAAAAACCCTATTATTGTCGTTAATAAAGCAAAAAAGATTGGTCGCCCAACCTCTTGAGCCCCCTGTATACATACCGTTAACCTCTGGTGAGAAGTAATTATATGGTTTCCACCATCTTCCTGTAACACTGTTAACTTTCTATAAATATTTTCAACAAGCACACACCCAGAATCAACCATTACACCAATAGCAATAGCAATACCTCCCAGTGACATGATGTTTGCATCAATATGAAAAAGATACATCAATACAAAAGCGATAAGAATACCGAGTGGCAGAACTAAGGAAATCACAATGCTGCCAAAAAAATGAAGTAAAAATACTGTTATAACAAAAACAGTTATAATAATTTCTTGAAGGAGTGCGGTTTTTAACGTATTAACTGCCCGCATGATGAGCCCCGTTCGGTCATAAAAGGGAACTATTTTGACTCCCGCAGGTAATCCAACAGACAATTCATCAATCTTCGCTTTAATCCTCTGAATCACTTTCAATGGATTTTCGCCATAACGCATCAGAACAACACCACCGGTTACTTCCCGTCCTTCTTTATCAAGTGCACCCCGCCGAAATTCCGGTCCCGTTGTCACCGTAGCAATACTTTTCACATAAATCGGCGTACCATTTTTTACCGTAATAACAATATCTTCAATATCAGACGTGTTTTTTATAAATCCAACACCACGAACAATAAATTCCATGCCTCCTTCTTCAAATACTTTCGCACCAACATCAATATTCGAACTCTCAACAGCTTTTATAACCTCATGAATTAAGACATCGTTTGCAACCAGCTTATTTGGATCAATATCAATTTGATACTGTTTCACATATCCGCCGACCGATGCCACCTCAGAAACGCCCTGCACCCCATTTAATTGATAGCGGATATACCAATCCTGAATTGAACGAAGTTTTGATAAATCATATCCATCCCCCTCAACGGTATACCAGAAAATCTGTCCCAAGGCCGTTGCATCAGGACCGAGCGTTACCGAGACATCTTCGGGTATATTTTTTTTTGCAAAATCAAGACGTTCAAGAATCCGCGTACGCGCCCAGTAATAATCAGTCCCTTCTAAAAATATCATATTGACAACGCCAAAGCCAAAAGCAGACGTCGATCGTACTACCTTAATCCCTGGAGTTCCCATAAGCCCCGTGGTTAACGGATAAATGACCTGATCTTCGATATCCCGTGGACTTCTGCCAGGCCAATCTGCATACACAATAACCTGCATCTCCCCGATATCAGGAATAGCGTCAATAGGGGTCTGTTGCATAGAAAACAATCCCCATAGAGCAAGTAAAATAAAAACACCAATAACGAGAATACGATTTTCAAGACAAATCTTTATAATTGTATTGATCATAATAAAACCTGTATTAATGTTGATGTAAAGGACGAGAGCTTTCTGTTTCCCCGCCTAGCGCTCCTCCATATGAAGAACCTGCTCCACCGGTAATTTGACTTTGTGAATCGATAAGAAAGTTTCCTTTCGTAACGACAAGATCCCCTTCACTCAGACCGCTGAACACCGGATAAAATTTTCTTTCCGTATTTTCAACTGAAGAAATACCTTCTGAGCCAATCTCTATCTCCCGTCGCTCAAAATTGCCACTGCCCGCATCAACCCATACGATTTTTCTCACTCCGGTATCAAGAACAGCCTCTTTAGGAACGGCTATCACATTACCTTCCCCTGAAATAACAACACATATACCTTCTATAATAACACTCACATACATATTAGGTTTTAATTTTAAATCAGGATTTTCTACCTGCGCCCTGAATTTAACAGAACGGGTCTTTTGATCAATAACGGGATCAATAGCAGAAACAACTCCGTAAAACTTTTCTCCTGGAAAACTTTCTGTTGTAACGGTAATCTGTGCACCAGGGCCCACCCAGCTTATCTCAAACTCGTAGAGATCACCATATACCCACATCGTCTTTTCCGGTAAAATCAGCCCCTTTTGTATCTGCCGCGTCGTGCTTATTTCAGCAATCTGGTCTTCACTGAGACCGAGTAAACGTAATTTCCTCTTCGACGATGTAATAAGGCTTCGGGCACGTTCTATTATTTCAGTACTCGTTCCCTCCTGAATGCTCTCCATAGACGTAAGACTTGATAAGAGCTCTTCTTCTGCCACAACAAGGTCAGGATCATAGGCAATCCTGCCAACCGTACGTATACTTTTACAAACCTTTCTTCTCTCTACCAGCTCAGTACGAACCCCCGCACGCTGTAATTGATCTTGAGGAATAACGACACGTGGACCTTTGTTCTGGGGAACATTATGACCATCTTCTTGTGTCATTGTTTGTGTTGTCACTTTTTTCACCGGTATTAAAAACATATTACAAATCGGACAATTGGTACTCCCTTTGGCATATTCTTCCGGTAATACGTGAACACTGGGATGCATACCGCACGTATAATATTCGATATCCTTATCCATGGTATGCTGAGTTTTCTCTTCCACATGTTTCTGGCCACATGATGTTAACATCATACCGGCAAAGATATAGACACAACATACCAATAACAAAAAAATACTACGAGCGATTCTTGTATTATTCATTCTCATCACCTCACGCATTAATAGTGTAACGTGTCCCCCGTCATTCTTGGAAATCTTACCGTACTTTTTTCACGGGGATTAAATTCATATTACAAATCGGACAACTTTTTTCACCTGCTACATACTGTGCCGTCGAAATGTGAACAGGTGGATGCATCTCACACGTATAATAATCAATATCCGCTACACTGCTGACCACAGCTTTGCTGTCAGTAGATTTTTTTCCGCACGAAGACAAAAACGCCGCTGATAATAAAAACAAAAAACATACGAATAGTGCTAGTATGCTAGTAAACCTTTTTTTGTGCTTCATCGTCTTTCCTCCTCTTTTAATATTGACATTATAAATCTTTTCCTATGATTCTTTCTAAGAATGCTATTGATTTCATATAATCGACTATCGTTTTATAATAAGCAAGCCGCGTTTCCAGTAACACTCTCTCTGAATTAAGCCAATCTATAAAGTTGACGCTTTCGGTTTCATAACCAACACGGGCTGCTTCGACCGCTTGATTTGACTGTGGAATAAGTGCCGATTGATACAGGGCTATAATATTTTTATACGTAATAATTTTATAATACAAATCTTCAATTTCGTACATAATGTCATCTTCAACGTCTTTTGTGTCTTTTACACGGGCATTCAGAAGTTCCTTTTTTTCCTGAACCTTTGCATGTAATTTACCAAACCATAACGGGATGTTAACAGCCACTGTTCCCGCATAGGCATCTGCGCCGTCATTAGGCATGGTCGTATGGCCTGAGTCGACCTGTACATAATCAAATCCTACGGTGACATCAGGAATATAATTTAATGTCGCAAGTGTTTTTTCAAATTCTGCTTTTTCAACCGCAACCTTTGCAGCTAACAATTCTTGTTTTGACTGGCGTCCTAAAATACGCAAATTATCAAGGTCATACTCAAAGAGTGGTAGCTCTATATTCTCCTCAATGGCGATACTACTCCCTAAAGCCCTTTCCAATAGATTATTCATCTTTGCCTCAAGCGTTTTTCTATTTTGTTTAAACTGTAAAAGCTTATCAAGTAACCGGCTTAATTCTAATTGGGCCCGCATGACATCTTGTTGAGGGACCTGATTTGTTTCATACTTTTTTTCTGCAACGTTCTCCACTGCGGCTACGACATTTTTTTCCTGCTCGGTGATTTGCACCGCCTTTTCTATCCAGTACATATCATAATAGAGCATTTTCATCTTTTTTATCATCTCCCGCTTTGTGGCTTCATATTCTGCTTGTAACGCCTCCGCCTGTTTAGCCTGTATTTTCCCCTGAGTAATAAGCTTTCCGAGAAACGGAATTTTTTGTGAAATATTATATCTATGCTCCTGCGGCCCGACACGCGTCTCTACATTATCGAAAAAATAACCGTACTGTGCTTGAGGATCCGGCATCCCTTTTACATATTTTATATTATATTCAGCCGCCTTCCATTTACTATGAGCTGCCGCAATATGATCATTTGCCGCTATCGCCTCGTCAATAAGATCTGTTAATGATTCTACGCTCTTCTTGCTATTTTCTGCTCTTGCTGCTACGGGGGATACAATAATAAGTGCAATGACAACCAGAAAAGAAACATTTTGCTTTAGAAATATATTCATAGCATACCTGTATCTTTTTAACGTAATTTATTCAATTGTTTTACTACCTTCATAATCTCATCTATTTTTTCTGTTTTAGCCTTTTCCGATCTACCCTGAAAAGCACTTTTGACACAATGGTCAATATGTTTCACAAAGATTTTCTCACCAACACGGTATAATGCATTAATTGCTGCATTGATTTGAATAATGATATCAATGCAATATTTTTCTCCTTCGATCATCCGCTGCAGTCCTTTTATCTGTCCTTCAATTCTGCGCAGGGCCGCTATATTTTCCCGGTGAGTTGTCGTACGTGTCATGGTCATTGCTCCATTTCGATTTGTTACTAATGTTTAAATGCATTGAATTATCCGATTCTTGCTATCAAGTATATATACCCCCCGGGGGTATGTCAAGATAAAATAGTAACGACTTGTAATACGAAAATTGCATTGAAAAAGCCAGTGTGATCATAATCGATTACACTGGCTTCACTTATATGTGGTTCTTCGACAGTCCCTTCGATTTCACTCAGGGTATTGAGCGTAGTCGAAGTACTCAGAATGGTGAGCAAGTAAAAGGCCTCTCATAAGAGGCCTTTTACGCGTCAAACCATAGCGAAAACAGGATTTGCCTACTACGTAAAATTCATCCAGAATTTTCCTGCCTGCCTGCCGGTAGGCGGGCGTAGGCCCCCCTCAACCGCCTGACATAACACATCCTGTATTATTTTTCCTCCTGCTCCAGTCGGCGGCGGTTTCGCTTCTCCGCCAAACGACGTGGCGGATGCACCGTATTCAGGATGAATATTAAGAGGCGCAAAATCAGCTATATCTTTCAAGACAATAAAAAAGAGACCTTAAAAAGGCCTCTTTTTTATTGGTAGCGGGGACAGGATTTGAACCTGTGACCTTTGGGTTATGAGCCCAACGAGCTACCGGACTGCTCCACCCCGCGATATTTTTAAAGGGGTATGATTAAAGCACTAAAGTATCGGTATGTCAATAACTTTTTCGTTCTACTTTGCTCTCTTTTCAACATCTTCGATCGTCTTATAAACGACCTCACCCGGCTTTACAAGCCCCAATTCATCCCGCATTACTTTCTCAAGATGCAACACATCTTTCTGCAAGAGGTTACACTCTTGTAAAAGACTCTCATTTCTCTTTTTTAAACTGCTTATTTCTGTCTCCAGATGTTCCGCCTTTTGCCTTATTTGCTGATATCGCGTATAACCGGGCAAATACAGGTAAACGCAAAAGCCAATTATAAGAACGATGAACCCAAGAATTATAAGATTTTTATATTTCACAATTACGATCGTTTTTTCCCATACACAGCTTTACTGCCCAGCTCTTCTTCAATACGAAGAAGTTGATTGTATTTTGCAATACGATCGGTACGGCTCATCGACCCGGTTTTAATTTGGCCTGCATTCACCGCAACTGCAATATCAGCGATTGTCGTATCTTCAGTTTCGCCGGAACGATGAGAAATAACCGTTGTAAACCCAGCTTTCTGTGCCATTTCAATAGTACTGAGTGTTTCGGTAAGTGAGCCGATTTGATTTACCTTAATAAGAATAGAATTCGCGCACTTTTCTTCGATCCCTCTTTTAAGGTATTCAATATTGGTTACAAATACATCATCACCAACTATTTGGCATTTATCACCTATTTTCTCTGTAAGTATTTTCCACCCATCCCAGTCACCTTCAGACATACCATCTTCAATAGAATTGATCGGATATTTTTTAATAAGTTCGGCAAGATAATCGGCCTGCTCTTGAGAGGTACGAATAGCACCTTTTTTTCCTTCGAATTTTGTATAATCATATTTACCATTAACAAAGAATTCCGATGCAGCACAATCAAGTGCAATTATTACATCCTCACCCGGTTTATACCCCGCAGCCTTAATAGCCTTTAGAATACTATCAAGCGCATCTTCGGTACCATCAAGTGACGGAGCAAACCCACCTTCATCACCAACTGCCGTACTGAGACCACGTCCCTTAAGTACTTTTTTAAGATTATGAAAAATTTCAGACCCCATCCTGACTCCTTCACGAAATGAAGAAGCACCCATTGGACGGATCATAAATTCCTGAAAAGCGATTGGGGCATCAGAATGAGAACCACCATTAATAATATTCATCATAGGTATCGGAAGCGTAATAGCGTCATCTCCTCCGATATATTTAAAGAGTGATTTTTTATTGGCTTTTGCTGCAGCATGTGCAACGGCAAGTGAAACACCAAGAATGGCATTTGCCCCTAAATTGCCTTTATTTTTTGTACCATCAAGTGCAAGCATGACTGAATCTACTTCCGACTGCTTCTCCGAGTCCATGCCAACAACTTTCGGTGCAATAATCTGATTCACATTTGAAACAGCCTTGAGCACCCCTTTTCCAAGGTACCGCCCTTTATCCCCATCACGAAGTTCTATTGCTTCATTCTCACCAGTCGATGCACCACTGGGAACCGCTGCACGGCCCATAATGCCCCTTTCAAGATAGACATCAACTTCAACCGTTGGATTGCCTCGTGAATCGATAATTTCTCGTGCCTGAATTTTACTTATCTTTGCTCCCATAAAATCCTCTCTATGATTGCGCTACATGAGTTAACAGTGGTTAATAAATAATTGGATTGTGATTATAATATAGCGTTACTTCTTTGTATATACTTTTCTTCCTTTAATTATCAATTTATTTTTAAGAACCAAATTAATTGCTTGCGGATACAGTTCATATTCAAGCTCATGTATACGTTTCTCAACTGATGCGATGGATTCACCTTCTTTTACAGAAAATGCTTTTTGTATAATGATCGGCCCGTCATCAAGTTCTTCAGTTACAAAGTGGACAGTGACTCCGGTTACTTTTACACCATAGTCATACGCATCCTTGATTCCATTGGCACCTCTAAATGATGGTAAGAGCGCAGGATGAACATTTAAAATCTTATTTTTGTAACTCTTAATAATATAAGGACTTAGGATTCTCATGTATCCTGCTAAAACAATAAAATCAACGCATCTCTTTCGCAATTTCTGAATGATTGTAATCTCAAAAGCTTTTTTGTCTTTATATTTTTTTGGATTCACGAACACCGTATCAATGCCATATCGTTTTGCATTAATGAGAGCAGGTGCTTTTTGCACATCACTGAACACAAGCGCCACGTCAGCTTTGATCTTCCTTTTTTTCACGCAACGTATAATATTATCCATATTTGTTCCACGACCTGAAACAAAAATTGCTAATCGTTTCATTGGTATCCTTTCTTAAAACACAGATTTACGCAGACTATAACACAGACTGACACAGAATAAACCGTACATATATTACGTTATAAGTCTTCGCGCTTGGTCTTAATGTTTTTCTTATACCATCCTTTTTTATCGTTTGAATAAATAATTCTTTTTATAGTAACATCTTCTTTTCAAAAATTAATAAAAAAGCCGAGCTCATATTTACTGTTGCGTAAATAACTATACATCCTATCCTTATCACTTTTCAATAGTATCTCTTTTGCTTTTAATTCTACGATTATTTTCTCACCTACTACAAAATCCGGTTGATAGTAACAGAGCACTTTCCCCGAATCAGGTGAATAAACTTTTATCCTTACTTCCTGTTTATAGGCTATCGTGCGGTTACCAAGTTCTTCAGCATATGCTCGCTGATACAATACTTCCTTATGGCCCAACCCATACTTCTTCTTTACTGCATACGCAGCACCTCTGATCTCATAACTTAGTTCTTCATACAATAACTTTGCCATAGCAGTTTAAGTCCCGTCCGTGTTGGTCTGCGTTTCAGTCCGCGTTAATCTGTGTGTTGTCCTGAAAGGACAACAACAAATTCTCCCCTCACTCCTGTTTTTGTGAAATGGGCTATTGCTTCTTCAACACTACCGTGAAACTGCTCTTCGAATTTTTTTGTCAGCTCCCGCATAACAGCAATGCGGCGGTTCCCTAAAATAGCCAATACATCATGTAAAGCTTTTAGTAAGCGATGCGGAGATTCATAAAAAATAATCGTCCGTTTTTCATCAATAAGTAAACGTATTTCTTTGCGCCTTTTGGAAGGCTTTCGTGATAAATACCCTTCAAAAACAAACCTATCAACAGCAAGGCCGCTCAGTACAAGAGCATTTACCAATGCCGAAGGACCGGGAATACAAACAAGTTCGATCTGTGCGGCTAATGCTTTTTGAACTAGATTGTAGCCGGGATCACAAATAAGGGGCATACCACTATCCGATACTAACGCAATATCCTTTCCTTCCTGAAGCTGTTCGACGAGATTCTGTGCTTTTGTATGTTCGACATGGTCGTGGTAACTGACCAGCGGGGTTGACAGTTTATAATGCGATAATAGCTTTCGGGTCATACGGGTATCTTCAGCAGCAATACAATCGACGCTCTTCAGCACTTCAAGTGCACGCAGCGAAATATCACCTAAATTACCAATAGGGGTAGCAACAATATATAAAGTACCACAAGTCATAAGGGTGATTATAAATTATTAATTATGGGGATACAACCATTCTTTAACGGTGAGCGGTTTATGGAGTATTAACAACAATTTCGATCTCTTCACGGTTAATCTGAAGAATCCCTTCGGTAATGAGAAATGTCTGTGGTGTTTGACCCTCGTTTTTTATGATGATGTCACCTTGTCTGAGAAGTGAAACAAGCCGTGTATGATGGGGAGTAATACCTAAAACACCTTCCCGCCCCGGTATTTGAAGAAAATCTGCTGTTCCTTGGAAAAGTGAGCCTGCGGGGGCAGTAATCGATACTGAAAGTTTTTCTTTTTCGTCTTTTTCCTGTGCACTCATGATTATTTGTTCCGTTTTGTAAATCGTTCACGCACTTCATCTATCGTACCAGCCATATAAAAATCCTGTTCGGGAATTTCGTCATGTTTTCCTTCAACAATTTCTTTAAATCCTCGGATGGTGTCCCGTAAAGGAACGTATTTACCGGCAGTCCCGGTAAATTCCTCTGCAACAAAAAATGGCTGTGAAAAAAAACGTTGTATCTTGCGTGCGCGATAGACAAGAAGTTTATCCTCTTCGGTAATTTCATCCATACCCAAAATAGCAATAATGTCCTGTAAATCTTTATATCGCTGCAACACCCGTTGTACTTCACGTGCAACCTGATAATGTTCTTCTCCGAGAATACGTGGATCAAGAATTTTTGACGTTGAATCAAGCGGATCAACAGCAGGATAAATGCCGAGTTCTACAATGCGCCGTGAAAGTACCGTCGTTGCATCAAGATGCGTAAACGTCGTTGCTGGTGCTGGATCGGTCAAATCATCTGCAGGAACATAAATAGCTTGAATAGACGTAATAGATCCGTCTTTTGTGGAGGTAATACGCTCCTCGAGCTCTCCGACATCAGTCCCTAATGTTGGTTGATATCCGACCGCTGAAGGCATACGTCCGAGCAGGGCGGAAACCTCCGACCCTGCTTGGACAAAGCGAAATATATTATCAATAAATAGCAGCACGTCCTTGTGCTCTTCATCCCGGAAATATTCCGCCATCGTAAGCCCCGTAAGTCCTACACGGAATCGAGCGCCTGGTGGTTCGTTCATCTGGCCGAAAACAAGCGCTGTCTTATCAAGTACTTTTGAAGCTTTCATCTCAAGCCATAAATCATTTCCCTCGCGAGTCCTTTCTCCAACACCCGCAAATACGGAAAAACCACCATGCTCAAGAGCGATATTCCTAATGAGTTCCATAATAATTACTGTTTTCCCTACGCCGGCACCACCGAAAAGGCCAACTTTGCCGCCACGGCTATACGGAGCAAGAAGATCTATAACTTTAATACCCGTTTCTAATATGGAGGTCGTCGTATCCTGCTCAGTCAAGGTAGGCACTTCTCTATGAATGGGATATCGTTTAACAGTACTCGGTAACTCAGCTCCTTTATCAATCACTTCACCGATAACATTAAAAATACGACCGAGCGTTTCTTTTCCAACAGGAACTAAAATCGGTGCATTGGTATCGACTACTTTTATCCCACGTCGCAAACAATCGGTCGGCTGTAGTGCAATACAGCGAACAAGGTCATTTCCTAAATGCTGATGCACCTCAAGCGTTATACAGATATTCGTATCTTCTGCTTTATAATCAATTTTTAGTGCCGTAAGGATTTCCGGCAAGTTTTCCTTAAACTCAACATCGACGACCGGGCCAATAACCCTTTTAACTATTCCTATATTCATAAAAAAACATCCTCCATGATTTATAGATGCAGATACACATGAATCAAAACGTTGATATCTGCGGATAATGCACATCAGAGCACATCCGCGTTTAGATCTGCGTTAATCTGCTTATATTATTTTAATGCCTCTGCACCACCGACAATTTCTGAAAGTTCCTTTGTAATCACTTGTTGGCGTGTTCTATTATAAAAGAGAGTAAGATCCGCAATTAATTCATTGGCATTTTCGGTTGCATAATCCATTGCCAACATCCGTGAAAGTTCTTCTGCTGTCTGTGATTCGAGAATAACCTTGTAGATAAAATCACTAATATACTGCGGCACCAGATACTCTACCAGTGTTGTTAAGTCATCCTCACATATATATAAGCTGTCGCTCCGCTTTCCCTCTCGTTCCACCGTTACCGGGAGTAAGACATCGTGTGAATATCCATAACTACTCCGGCTTGCAAACCGGTTAGAAATAATACTCCATTTATCAACGGTCCCATTGAGAAAATGCTCAACGAGCTTTTTGGCTATTGTATGAGCAAATGCACGACGTGGTTGTTTTTCAATATTCGTTTCAAAAAATAAAATTTTATGCCCTGATTTTCTAAAAAAATCATACGTCCTTTTCCCAATGGTAACGAGCATAACATGTTTTGAATGTTTCTGCTCTTCAATATACTCTTGTGCCTTACGAAAAAGATTAGCATTAAATGCACCGCATAACCCTCTATCGGAACCGACAAGAACAATACCTGCGTTACCAACCTTTCCGCTGCCTTGCAAAAGGGGGTGCTTGGGATGATAACTGTCCTGGATAGTACTGGTTAACACCGATGTAATTTTTGATGAAAAAAGACCGGATGCCTTCCTTTCCCGATCATGTTTTTTAAGTTTTGTCGCAGAGACAATCTTCATCGCACGCGTTATTTTTTGTGTATTACGAACACTTTGAATTCTGCGTTTAACTTCATTAAGGGTTGCCATGGTGTACCTATGCATTATGTGTAGGGGTACGGCATGCCGTGCCCCTACGACCAGTAATTTACTTTTTAAACGTCACTTTAAATGACTCGATAATTTTTATCATTTCATCTTTTAATTCATCGCTGAGCTCTTTTTCTTTTTCAATTCGCTCAAGCAGTGAAGCATGTTGCTCTCTTAAAAATGTTACATAGTGTACTTCAAACTTTCTTACATCATGAAGTGCAATATCATCAACATACCCATTCACCCCGGCAAATATGACGGCTATCTGTTCTGAAACCCTCATGGGAACATACTGGTTCTGTTTAAGCAGTTCAACAAGACGTCTGCCCCGTTCAAGCTGTTTTATGGTGGCAGCATCAAGATCGGTCCCAAAACGCGCAAATGCTTCCATCTCACGATATTGTGCTAAATCTAAACGGAGACGTCCGGCTACCTGTTTCATTGCCTTAATTTGGGCATTTCCTCCGACACGAGATACAGAAAGACCAACATTAATGGCCGGGCGCATGCCCTGGTAAAATAAATTCGACTCTAAATAAATCTGCCCATCAGTAATAGAAATCACATTCGTTGGAATATACGCCGAGACATCACCTGCTTGTGTTTCAATAATCGGAAGAGCCGTGAGTGAACCGCCGCCTTCTGCGTCACTCAACTTTGCCGCACGCTCGAGAAGGCGTGAATGACAGTAAAAGATATCACCCGGATATGCTTCACGTCCTGGTGGTCTTCTGAGCAATAATGACAGTTGTCGGTAACTCTGTGCATGCTTCGAGAGATCATCATAAAAAATGACCGCATGCTTACCATGGTCACGAAAATA
Source organism: Candidatus Omnitrophota bacterium (assembly GCA_018823795.1). Classification (GTDB taxonomy): domain Bacteria; phylum Omnitrophota; class Omnitrophia; order JAHJGZ01; family JAHJGZ01; genus JAHJGZ01. The sequence goes on along the minus strand of JAHJGZ010000097.1, from coordinate 2,215 downwards.
TTCTCCGATAGCACAGCCTGCAAAAGGTGCAAGATATTGCAAGGGTGCTGGTTCAGAACTATTGGCAACCACAACAATGGTATAATCCATGGCGCCTGAGGCCTGCAGCATTTTTATTACTTGTGCAACACTCGAATTCTTTTGTCCAATGGCTACATAAATACAGATAACATTAGTCTTTTTTTGATTTAAAATAGTATCAATAGCAACCGCTGTCTTTCCTGTTTGGCGGTCACCGATAATGAGCTCACGTTGTCCTCTTCCAATAGGAATCATTGAATCAATTGATTTAAGGCCCGTTTGTAGTGGCTCTTTTACTGGTTGACGAGTAACAACTCCGGGGGCAACAACATCCACCTTTCGTCTTTCCTTTGTAGCGATAGGCCCTTTCTCATCAATTGGCTGTCCAAGCGCATTGACAACTCGTCCGACTAACGCTTCACCAACAGGAATATCAACAACTCTGCCGGTCAACTTTACGGTATCTTTTTCCTTAATTAATTTATCATCCCCAAACAGCACCGCTCCAACGGTCTGTTCATCAAGATTGAGAACCATACCGTATACGTCATTCGGAAAGAGTAAAAGTTCACCGGCCATGGCGTTATCTAAACCATAAATAGTAGCAATACCATCACCAACTTCTATGACAACGCCAACTTCCTTTACCTCGAGCGTATGTTTATAGTGCTCGATCTCTGCTCGTATAATCGAACTGATCTCTTCGCTTTTAATTTTCATACAATAAAGCCCCTTTTTAATGAGCAGATACTTTATATTGCCTTTTGCAATATAAAGCATAGACCTTTCGGTCGTCTGCGCCTGCCTGCCGGCAGGCAGGAATTAAACCCAGCACTAACTTAGAACACTTTTTATATTTTATGATGGGTCTTTTATATTAATAATTTTATTGTTATCTATATTTCGGCACTTATAAAAATTAGTGCTGGGTAAATTCGGCTACTAACGTAGGCCTTCGATTCCACTCAGGCCCCTGAGCTTGGTCGAAGGGCATCGTTATCACCTGCTACGTTATAGCCTTATTTATTTTTTCTAATTTATTCCGTAGACTAAAATCATAAACGGCATTACCAATATGAGCAACAATGCCGCACAGCAATGACTGATCTTGTTCAAACTCATAGTCAAGCGTATGCCCGCTTAAAACGCTTAATCTTTTAATCACGCACTGTTTTTCTTTCTCTGTTAATTTCATAGGACATCGTACTCGTGCAGTAACTATCCTTTTTGCTTCTTGAATAATCAATTTGAGCGTAATCGTAATACGAGGAATAAGGACAAACCGATCATTGTTAAGTAAAACTCGATAAAAATTCTCCACCTCCTGCATAAACGATGCGTGTGTAATGATCTCGTCTAATAATTTGTGTTTTATAGTATCGGGTACTATCGGTGATATAAACAATGTGTTAATATCGCTGTGTTCTTCAAGAAATACAACCATTGCCTCAAGATCATGAACCGATTGTCCCCACATGTCTTGCTTAATTGCATCAAATAATGCTTGTGCATATCGCTGCGCAATGATAGGTCCATCCATTATTGTACTACCTTACTCTTTTAAAAAATGTTGAATAAATTTTTTATGGTCATCTTCATTTATTTCTCGTTCAAGGACCTTCTCAGAACACGTAATAACAAGAGAAGAAATACTTTTAGTAAGTTCCCGCTTTGCTCGTTCCGCCTCCCGAGTGATATCATCCTTTGCCGCTTGAACAATATTTTTTGATTCTTGCTGTGCTTCTTTAAGTATTCTACTTCTTTCCTTTTCTGCTCGTGTCCGTACCTCTGCAAATAAGGAATCGGCTTCGCTGCGGACACCTTGTAACTTCTCCTCGTAGTGCTGCAGAACCTCAAGGGACTTTTCTTTATTGTCGAGGACCACTTCAATATGTGAAGCAATAGTCTGCGACCGTTTATCTAAAAATCCAAGTAATGGCTTGAAAAGAAAACGGTGCATCAAAAAAAGCAATATCCCAAAATTGATCCATTGTATTATTATGGTAAAGCTAATATCTACCATCTGAATACCTCACTTCCCTAAATGATAAACTATCCTTTTACTACAAAAATTAAAAGAAGGGCTATGACAAGAGAATAGATTCCGGTTGATTCAGAAACTGCTTGTCCAACAAGCATCGTACGCGTAATAAGGCCTGCATTTTGTGGCTCACGCGCTACCCCTTCACATGCT
>JAHJGZ010000096.1 GCA_018823795.1 Candidatus Omnitrophota bacterium | reverse complement strand
GGGCGATAACCATTTAACAAGAGCAGCGCACGGCCTGCTCTCAGCATAGCCATATAGGCAAGAAAAAAGGTTGCTCTGTGTGCTGCGATTTCCTGTGTCTTTTGTGCTTCATCAAGGTCAATCACTGCTTCACGGAGCAACCCTTCTATCTGTCCTAATGCGGCTGCTTCTTTTTTTAATTTCCCGACATTCACATATTCTTCTGCCTTTTGTTCAAGCATAAGAACCTCCCACGTTAATGCGACGGTTTATACTATTTATCGACGAGGGCATGTATATTCAAGGAAATATATTATATCATAAACAAAGACATTTACAAGAAGGAGATTATAAGAGAAAAACGTGCGGTTTTCGTATGTTCCATGCTCATTTTTACTGCTTTTTCTTACATCGACGCATAATCCAATTAACGATATCATCGTATACGCGTGCACGTTCAATTTCATTCAATACTTCATGGTACATTTCGGGATACACAATAAACATTTTATCCTCAATGTTTAACTGATGGTAAAACGTCTTCACCTTTTTCACATCAATCACATCATCAGCACCGCCCTGGACAATTAATACCGGCAATGCCAAGAACGGTCCATCGGCAAATGCTTTCTTCTCTCCCTTAAAATATGCCTGAATGAATTGCAAACTACGACGATAATGCCGCAAGGGATCTTTTCGAAAAGCAGCAAGTTTTTCTGCATCATGGGTTAACATATTAAGCTGTATGCTTTCTTCCTTGATCGTAATTGCAGGAAGAATGCTCGAGAAAAAAACACCGATTCGCCTCCACCAAGAAGTAGCTGAAAGATTAAGCTGAAACGGCGGACCACTGAGAATAAGCCCTGAAAAGGATACATCGTTAAAGATTCGAACATAACGGATAGTAATAAGGGCACCAAGGCTATGACCGAGGAGAAATATTTTTTCTTTATCGCCTATCTTCTCTTTAATAAAATCAATATTTATTTTCACATCATCAGTGAAATCAGAAAAAGATTTGACATGTCCTCTTTTTCCGCCCGATTTCCCATAACCGGGTAAATCAAATGAATAGACCGATATTTGTTTCTCATTCAAAAACCGTGCAAATTCTTCATACCGCCCTGAATGTTCCCCTACTCCGTGTATGATAACGACTGACGCAAGAGGGTTAGACGCCACCCATGCTTGATGAAAAAGTTTTATATTTCTGTCATTCAGCAGAAAATCTGTTTGGTATGTGGTCTGATTCATGAATGGTGTCCTCATATAGAATTGACAGGATTTACAGGATAAAAATGTCTCTTAAGGCATACCTAAAAAAATCTCCTGCTGATCCTGTCGAAATACTTCTATTCCCCAATGCCTCACACTGCAGATTATTTTATTATATTTGAAAACTGACCGATAAGAGGAAGTTTATTCATTTTCCCTGAAAGTGCATTATGTGCACCGATAATAAAGTACACCAATAATGCAATATTTAACAAAGGAATGAACACCCATCCCAAAACGGGAATAGCCATTAAAATGAAATTGGCAAGAGTAATCACAAAAAGGATCATCCCCTGCTTTGCATGGTGTTGAATATAATCACTATCTTTCTTCGTCCGATAAATCAGGATTCCGAAAAATAGTATGTACGATAAAAACGCAAAAAGCTTTTCAATATCTGTTGATGAAATTTCGGCACCTTTTACTTCTTCCATTACATACCTCCCCTTTAATGAGACCATCACGTATGGACTTTTAATGACGACATAAGTGATATGGCCGAATTAATCCAGCATAGCTGGATACTGTCTGCAAATATTCGTTTTTGTTATGCGTTCATTATACTACAAATAGAAAAAAATGCATCTTTTTTCCCTGCACTGAACCTCTTTATTTACAAAACTGGCAATTGGTTAGAAATGATTCAATCTATCCTGATTGATTACGCGTACACAGTATACCATAGTATCAGGACGCAAAACACCACGATAGAGGAGCTCAAACTTCTTTCTCATACTTTGTTTACTCTTGGGAAACATATAGCTCTGTATATCAACGATATCCTCATGTGCTATGATAAGTAGAATATCAGACCGATGAAGTGTCGCAAACATCTCCTCCTCTGAAGTCCAAAAATAGTTCATCACATGCCGCCGAGGGATAAAAGTACTTACTAAAAGACCAACACGTACACTCATATCAGTTACCCATTCACCGACAAACCGTGATGAATCCTTATCAAGAAATGTTATCGTCAGTGGATCTTGATTATTTTTCTCTTCTCTCATGATATTTTGAGCAACCGTTTCTGCAACCGTAATATACGATGAAGATAACGGGCGATGCGCAACTAATCCTTCTGTCAATTTTTCAAAATATCTCGCTTGTGGTGACGGAATATATGAATAATATAACGCTACCGCAACCCCCATTATTACCACAATACTTTTTTTCAAGGTCCTCAATTTCCCCGGTTGTTCAATAAAGTACGCACTACTCAATGCAAATACGGGAAGAAGAGGCGCACAAAACTTCCCCCATTTAATGTGATATACAGACAGAAGAAGATATCCTCCAACAAGCCACATGCTCATGATTATTTTTTTATATCGATTAATCGTACGACTGCTGAGGAGTAGAAAAAAAGAAAAAAAGGCAAGTATACAAAATGGGATAGATATGTATTTAATACATTCCATAAGGTAAAAAAGGAATGTTTTCAGGTTGCATCCGACATTCGTTGTTTGCGTACAGGGGCATACTGCATCCTGCGGTGCAAAAAGAAACGATTCGATCACGCCTTCTTTTGCGCTACCGATAAAACTATCAGATTTAAAGGTAAACTTATCATAGGCTTCCTGAAAATCATGTCCGAGTTTCGTAAAAAAAGGAGCGTACTGGCCGTCCACATACCAATGGAAAAATAAGCAAAGAATTATAAAAAAGAAACAAATGCTTACGAATCGTTTCTTTTTGTTATTATCATGTATTAAAACATAGATACCATGAAAACACACGAGAGGAACGGCAAAAGCAAGAAAAAGAGGGCCTGATAATACCCCGCAAATAAAAATTAAAGACAATCCCAAAGTCCACGGTATTTTCCGCACCGTCTTCCATTTCATTATAAGAATGATTAATAGAATAACCCAAAGGATTGTTATGGGTATATTCGTAACTTTGCGGGAAAGACCAATCATGCCGGGATAAAAAGACATAATAACGGCCGACCATATTCCTACCGACTTACTATATAAAACAGTCCCCAGCCATACCATGACAAGAAGAACGGCTAAAAACTGTAAGAAGTTAATCGCATGGATGATCCATAATTTTATATGTCCATTTAAAGAAGAAGCCAAAGGGAAAATGTATAAAAAATTTGTAATAGAATAATTCGTTATATTAAATGCATAACCATAGCTACTTATTTTAAACCGCTTCGCTACATCGCCTATTCTTTCATTAATAGTGACGGTCTCATTCTTTAAAAATTGACTCTGTTCATGACTGAGCTTTTCATGCCATACCGAATGACATCCATGAACGAGCATTCCATCCTGACAAAGCCACAGAATGTTATTGAGTACATGAAATACAATGGTACAGACAAATATAAAAATTGCTGCATTGCGTTTGATGCTCATCATATAGCACTGTTTCCTTATAGCAAAAAGCGTCCTTATTTAAAAGACGCTTCTATTAATATAAAATCGCATTCCTGAGCAAAAGAATCAATCAAGTTTCTTTTTAGAAAAAACTTTATAAAAACAAAAAACGGTTAATCCCAATATAAACCCCCACGACACAATTAAAAAAATCCATCCCCCGATGGTCATGTTCATCACCCTTCCTGTCGTTTACGCCATACTATTTTGAGCATAATACCAAGACCAAAAAATATGCCGAGCAGAAGCAATCGTGTAAATAAAATATAGGGTTGATTGCTCGCCGCTACATCCCTCATCATAAGGACGGGTAGCCCTTTTTGTATAAACCAAAATGAAAGAATAATAAGTAAAAATGCCGGCGTAATAAATTTTATAACGAACTTATAAATCCTTGGAATCCGCAAATCAGCGCCGTGATGTATTTCATCCCACGCCTTATCAATGCCAAAAACCCATGCAAAAAGTATTGCCTCAACGGTGCCGAAGAGTACCAGACAAAATGTTCCTCCCCAAAAATCGAGTTCATCAATAACACCGTATTTGATAAAGAAAATTGATACGTGGCACAAAAGAAAAGTTACGACACCAAAAAGAGTAACTGCTCTTTTTCTGGTAATGTTAAATTCATCCTCTAAAAATGCAATAGCAGGTTCTGAAAGAGAAATCGAAGACGTCACTCCTGCAAGAAAAAGGAGGAAAAACCACATGAAACCAAAAAATTGGCTTAATGCCATTTTGTTCAATATCAGCGGCATCGTTACAAACCCGAGGTTGAAAATTCCTTCTTCAGCAATTTCACGCGCACCCGCGGCGCCAAAAAAGACAAATGATGCCGTAATAACGATACTGCCGCCTAAAATAACTTCTGAAAATTCGTTGGTACTAACCGCTGAAAGGCCTGAAAGTGCAACATCGTCCCCTTTTGAAAGATAACTTGAATAGGTAAGAATAACACCGATTCCGACACTCAAGGTAAAAAAGATCTGTCCTGCAGCGGTAATCCAAACTTGAGCATCTTTGAGAACCGAAAAGTTTGGATTCCATAGAAATCCAAGACCGTTAATAACATTGAGGTCTGGCTTGGATGGATTAGGGGTACCTAACATAAAAACGCGTATCATAATAAAAAGAGCAAAGAGTAAAAGAATGGGCATTGCAATCTTACAAAATCGTTCTATCCCCTTCTTAATACCGTGATAGAGCACGCTGATATTAATAAAAAAAGTGATTACAAAAAATAAATAGGCGGGATACAGTGTTGCAAAAAAATCATTTTGCTCGATGCCTTGAAAGCCACTTAAAAAAGAACACATTGCTTCCTGTTCCTTAATGGCTGCTAATTTACCCGTAATGGAAAAAAATGAGTAGGCAAGCGTCCATGACTCAATGTAACAATAATAAATAAAAATCACCAGTGGACCGAAAATACCAATAAGCCCAAAATATTTAATAAATCTATTTTTCTCCCAGAGCGTATGAAATATTCCCGGTGCAGTACTATGTCCAAAACCGCCTCCATACCGCCCCACGGTCCATTCAATCCACATGAGGGGAATTCCCAAAAGTAAAAGGGAAATAAAATAAGGGATCATAAAAGCACCGCCGCCATTGAGTACTACCTGGCCCGGAAAACGCAGAAAATTACCAAGGCCTATCGCACTACCTGCAACAGCCATGATAATGCCAAAACGTGATCCCCAATGCTTAGCGGCTCGTCCTCTTTTTTGTGACATAGCATTCTCTCGTCGCTAAATCTTTTTCTTTACTCGCTTTCCTATTGCAGAGGATGAAGAAGCCTTCAGGACACATCCTTTTCTCTTTAGTGCTTTGTTCATACGTGCAAAGGCCTGATAGGGGGTCCGTCCTTCGGTCAAATTGTTCCGACACATAGCTGCGTAGCCGCGGCGGTTTGCAATTTTAAACATGGTTAACTGGGTAAACGGTAATGATTTTAATACTCTTTTTTTCATAAGTCCTCCTTAAATGAGTAGACAATTTACGGAACATATGTGACGTAAATTGTAGGCCGTTAGGCCGTCTGCGAATTAAACCCAGCACCCAGTTGCATTATTTCAGTGCATCTTTAATGCACAATTTAAAAACTACTGTGCGCTTGGCCATATTGTTTTAACTCTTTCTTTCTCTTTTCTATGTCACTTGCTGCTGGGTGCTAGGTCAAGTTCAGACATTTATTTTACGTCTCTTTATTCCGTAAAATAAGTCTTCAGTCGACCTTGAATGAACTCACCAATTATGCAACATTAATGAACATACGCGTATGAGCTTGATCATTATTTTTTACCCTTCATATATTCTTCAACCCAATGAGCACTTTCAGCACGATTAATTCTTTTATCTTCAATGATTTTCTGCAATTCAACTATAATATCTTTATTTTTCTGAACCCCCTGCTGTAAACCTTCTATTTTCATATCTTCAACAAGACGTTCAAACACATCAAGGAACTGATTTTGCTCCTGACCTGTATGATCTTCTGTTAAGAGTGCGCTCATTCCTACTTTTGTTTGATCAAGTAAATTGGTCATAATTGTCTCACGATTTGATACGATCACGATAATGATAACGATAATACTGACAACACATATCCCCACAATAATAAGACACCCTTGAAGAAAACCGCTTCTTTTCTTTTGTTCCTTCCCCATGTATATTCTCCTTTAATGAGCACGTAACTTATGGAGTGCGAAGCACGACGTAAGTTACTGTGCGAATTAATCCCGTTAGACAGCGTCACAAGGTATTGTCTAATCGGGATACTGTTTATACATATACAAGCCTCTGCGCGTCCCGCACTTTTCCTTGACCTTTTTACAGATAAAAGTGCGGGATTAACTCCATCATATCGGTTATCTCACTACATTCCATAACCGATGATGTCGTTAAAATTCAACCCAGCACCCAGTTGCATTATTTCAGTGCATCTTTGAATGCATGATTTAAAACCACTATGTGCTTGGCCATATTGTTTTTACTCTTTTTTTTCTCTTTTCTATGTCACTTTCTGCTGGGTACATTCAAACGTACAACTTAGCGAACTTATCTATTGCCCACTTGACAATAGATAAGTTCGCTAAGTTGTGTTTTCATCTATCTCCTTTGTTAATGTAAAAGGATAAAGAGCAAACAACAATACAGAAAGGCGTGACTTACTATGTTTTTTTTGCTTTTATCCTTCTTACTTTTTCGTAACTTATTCGTCTTTTGCAAATACAAATTCTGGCTCTAGGAGAGGCTGATAATCTTCTGGATATTCGATTAAAAAAGTTACCACCTCATACGCACCAGCACCTACACGAGTAACTGATCTAATGATTCCTTTCATTGCCCCAAAACAAAGTCCTTTGTATACGCCCCCATCTCTGATCTCAGAATCAATAGCATAGCCAAATTCCATAACACCCGTAACAATATTGGTCAAGCCTCGCCCTAATTTGTAACATACATCATCAAATCGGCTTGTTGCATACGCCTTAGTAACAAAAGAAAAAACGATAAGTCCCAGTAACATGATAATCATAATTCTTTTTTTCACAAACATTTCTCCTCCCTTCATGAGCACGTGACTTATGGAGTGCACAGCACGAGATAAGTCGCTATGCGAATGAATCCCCCACTCAGTTTTATTTATAATAAAATCACCTTATTGCAAAATTTTATTGCTCTTTTTACCCCAACCCCAGGAGCTGACATCTGGGTAGGGGATAAATTCAGACTTATACTTTAGCAAGCGTGTGCATGCACAAGCTTGCTAAAGTATGTCTTCATTTATTTCCAAAATTCCCAAAAATTCTTTTTTTCTTTTATTGGTTCCGCAACATGATCATCTCGAAGTCGCGGATCATTATTTTTCACTACTTCAATTACTTCCAAGGGAATATTCCGTTCTCTGAGTTTTTCAAGTATAGTATCCACGTGAGCATTGCCCTGTTCTTGAAAGACTGATTCGATCTGCTCCCCATAGTGCACGGTCCATTTTTTCGCTATTTCATCATGCTTATCAAAAATTTCACCAAACTGTCGCGAAACATTATCCAGCTTCGTATGCAGCTGCTGTTCATCTTGCCGCGATATTTTTTTTCCATGGTGTTCTGCTCGAGCTGCATGCATAACATTTTTTCTAAATTTAAGCCCCTGATTTCTTACAATATTAATAATTTCTAACGCTTTTTTAAAATCATTCACCAATACATATAAATCTGCAGCAAATATTATCCCTTTGACATTCTTAACTGCTTTTTCATAATTAATATCCTGAAATATCATGTGACTATAATAAAAAGCGGCTTTACGAATGTTCTTCTCTTCATCTAGAGGGATTTGTGACCACAATGGTTTTAATGATTGTAAATATTCCCAATAATGAGCAAAACCAGCGTATGGTCGCTCAGGAATATTCATTTTTTTATAATCTCTAAAAAGCCACGCATTTCGCAGATACAGTCTCCCTAATTGTTCATAATCACTCTTTTCGATTTGAAGAACATCATGACAATAGAGGGTTAACAAATGTATATTCATCGCCGTTTCAAAATTAATGCCCTCGTCGGAAAACGTTAACGTCGATAACAGCCTCTGGATAAGACCATCTTTTTGATTTGACTCCCGTATAATGGCTTCTTTAAATTTCGAAAATGCAGGTGATGTATCATGAAGCAATTTTTGAAATTGTTCAGAGAAATCTGCATAACCACATGTCGTACATACCCATAATGCATAGAAAGAAGGCTGACACTCTTGATAATTCTTATCTATCCAACGATACGAGATGACATAATTGTCAGGGGCAACTTCCTCAGGCATACATATCTTGGACTTGAGTACATAATTGTCCGTTGAGTTGTGACATACGGGACATTTAACCGCTTTACGATAAAAGGGAAGTTTTAATCCACTCATGCAATTTTTAGATTTTATCCTGTTAGTACTGGAAAATCAAAATGAATATAATTTTTGTAATTATAATATTTTCCACGGCTTAAAGCAAGGACGCTTTAAAATTTGACAAAATCTATATTCGCCAGTATCATAGCAGCATACAGGTTTGTTTGTATACTTCGAAGTATCTGGATTATACAGTATCTCAGCAATGCTTTCTATAGGGGAGAATAAGAAATGGAAAAAAAAGTACACGCAATTGCCGACGTTACCGGCGGGGAAATTATTGGCAATGCACATACGCTTATTAAAGGGGTTACCGGAATAAACCAACCAAAAAAAGATCACATCATGTACATTGAAGATGCCCGTTATCATGCAGCAGCCGAGAAAACCGACATAGCATGTATTATCGTACCAGAAAGTGTGACACGTTCGTCAAAAACGATCATTCGTGTTAAAAATCCGAAATTAAGCTTTGCAAAGGTCCTCCGTTTGTTCCATCCGGCACGAACATATTCCGGTACCTGTTCTCCTCATGCCTCTATTGCGCCATCAGCTCAAATTGCCAAAGGGGTAACCATAGAAGATTCTGTTGTGATTGGTGATCGTGTAATAATCGGGGAAAACTCTACAATTCGAAGTTTTACCTATATCGATGCCAACGTTATTATCGGTGAACATACGATTATTCATCCTATGGTTATGATTTATGACAATACACAGATTGGCAATAATGTTATTATCCACAGTTCGACGGTAATCGGATCAGATGGATTCGGTTTTGTGAGAGATGATAACGGCAATCAAGTAAAAATGCCACAAGTCGGAAATGTTATCATTGAAGACAATGTAGAAATTGGATCAAATGTTTCGATTGACCGCGCTACAATAGGGGCTACGATCATTAAAAGAGGTGTAAAAATTGATAATCTGGTTCAAATTGCACATAATGTAGAGGTTGGAGAAAACACGGCTATATCTGGTCAGTCGGGAATTGCGGGGAGTGCAAAAATCGGTCCCAACTGTACTATCGCAGCGGGTGTTGGAATAGGCGATCATTGTATTTTAGAAAATGGGGCTATTATCGCAGGGAAATCCGGTGTTCCGAGCAAAAAGAAAGTTCCTGCAAACCAAATATTTTTTGGAACACCAGCGCGCCCCCTCGAAACATTTAAAAAACAGCAACAAATACAGATAAAATTACCTGCCATTATTCAAGACGTTGAAGAATTAAAAAAGAAAGTAGAAAAGCTGGAAAAGAAAAAAAAGAATTAAGATTTCATATTTCCCATTGCTGCTAATGCCACGGTAACATCTTCCCTTTCGCTATCTTCTTCTGTTATAAAACTGAGGGAAACGTCATAGCTGTCATCATCTTTTTTCTTTTGTATTCGTACCACCTTACCCATGAGGGCACGACCAACCGTAACTAATGCATCATCAATAACAACACATCGTGACAACATTTCAAAATCGGTCTCAACCATCACGACAGAGGACATAGGGGGTACTTCGTGTGTCGTAAAGGCAATTCCTCCTTGACTGACATTATGAGAAAACCCACTTTTATTTTCTAATACTTTGTGCTCTGTAGAGACACGAAAGGTTAGTTCCTGTTCATAAGGAAAACGTGGATATATTCTTCTGTGCTTCCCTCTCTCGGTTTCTTCAGACAGTGAGATCAACAAGAGGTATCCCTCCTTTGAGTTTTAAGTAACCCGCCTTTTTTTGATTTATATTATATCACGGATTATTTCGTTTATTCACTGGGAAATTTATAGCATCACCAATGGTAACGCTATTGTCACTAAACCAATTTTGATTAACTTCCAGTGCATACTGCACTTTTTGCTTTGAACGATATCGTTTTGTTTCTTCGGGATACATATGGTATATTTCAACGATATTTTTCTTTTCGGTAATAAACGCTATATCGAGGGGAATGCTTGTTTCTTTCATCCAAAATTGTACCATTTGCTCCTGTGGATAGACAAAAAGCATCCCGCGATCGGGTGGTAACTTTTTCCTCTTTTGAAGGCCCCGTTCCCGTTCATGTGGTTCGTCGGCAATTTCAACATATACTGTTGTACCGCCAACGTTGATTTTTTGAATTCCTAATGTTCCTGTGTGCCAGCAACCACTATACACAGAAATCGCCACAAGAATAAGCAGTATCCCTATTATCGTCTGTAAAAATTTTATTTTCACTTTTTATTCGTTTTCATACAGTACTATCTTTTTTTGTATATCCTAGATAGTGCAACGTTTTTTCTGCAATATTCTTAAAAACAGGGGCAGCGACCGTTCCTCCATAATATAATGGACGAGGATCATCAAGAACAACAATAATACTGAACAGCGGGTCATCAGCAGGAACAAATCCTATAAATGAAGAAATGAAGTTTGAATGTGAGTATCCCCTTCCGTCTTCAAGTATCTTCTGGGCAGTCCCTGTCTTCCCGGCAACAGCAACACCTTCTATGCGGGCCCGTTTCCCTGTTCCTTCTTGAACAACCTGTATCAAAATATCCCTCATGATATCCGAAACGGATTTATTAATAAAGGTGCGTTTTATAAATGGTTGTTTGTCCTTGATAACCACCCCTTTTCCATCTCGTACTTTATCGACCACATAAGGTGTTACTAACCGGCCACCATTAGCAATTGCCGAGAGTGCCGTAACCATCTGTAATGCAGTAACCGCTATTTCTTGTCCTATCGGAATAGCAGTAATTGATATTTTCGACCACTTTTCCGGTGAATTACTAATACCGCGTACTTCGCCGGGCAGATCTATATGGGTGAAATTGCCAAAACCAAATTGTTGTATATAATGATAGAGTTTTTCATTGCCTAGTTTTTGTGCAATTTTTACGGTCCCAATATTACTTGATTTGATAATAACTTCTGGAATAGTAAGAGTACCGTACGGATGAACATCGTGAAGGACTCTTCCGCCCGCTACCCGATATTCACCATTTTCGCAAAAAAGAGTCTCATCTGTTGAAACAATACCTTCTTGTAATGCTCCGGTAGCGGTGACAATTTTAAACACTGAGCCGGGTTCAAAACAATCGGTAATAGCACGATTTCGGCGAAACGCTTCGTTTGCATGTGAATACTCATTTAAATCATACGTCGGAAAATTAGCCATAGCTAAAACTTTTCCTTCGCGACAATCGAGCACTATTGCGATTGCTCCTTTTGCTTTCCACTTCGTAAATGCAGTTTCCAGTTCGCTCTCAACAATATGTTGAATATACTGATCAATGGTAAGGATAAGATCGTGACCATGAACGGGCGGAATAATCGTATCTTCTAACGCAACGACTTTCCTGCCTCGAGCATCCCTTTTTGTATAATGGTACCCTGACCGGCCGCGCAAATAGGTATCTTCTGTTAATTCGATTCCTTCAAGTCCCTTATTATCAATATCACAAAAACCAAGAACATGTGCCAGCAATGTCCGATGAGGATAGAATCGTTTATTTTCATATATGATATTCACATTTGGGTCGTTGAGTGTTTTTATCTTTTTTGCATCTTCTTCATTCACCTTTCGCTTTAACCATACGAATGACTTGTCGCGTGAAAGACGTTCATGCACATAGCTATAATCCAAATGCAGCAGATCCGCTAACTTTTTCCCCATTTCTTCTTTGTTATAAATAAGTCGCGGGACAATATAAATTGAAGGAACCTTTAATGAAATAGCTAATTCATTATTATTACGGTCATAAATATATCCACGTTTGGGCGGGATTTCGATTACCAAGTTGTGCTGTCTTGCTGCGAGATCGATCAACTTTTCCCGATTAAGAATTTGCAAGTCAAATAATCGATAGTAAATGGGAACAAAAAGTAAAAAGGTAAGGCAATAAATGAGGATGTATCTTTTCCGATATGAGTAAAATGCCATAGTGTTATTCTATAGTGTTAGCGTACCTTTTTTTATAACGCCATAGATTTGGATATTGAAGACACTGAATGATTATTGATTACTCACTATTCGGAAAGTTCGGCTTGAGCTTCTCTGCCAAAGCCTAATGCGCGTAATACATTCGATCCTTGAGGAGTGGAGTTCGCCTTCACCATCTGTATTGGCTCAATATCCGCTACGGGAACCTTAACGATCCGAATTTCATGAGGTATCACTAAATTAATATCAGCAGCTCGCAGCTTCTGCTCCACGGTTGCAGGTGATTTTAAGGAAGCAAGTTGAAAGGTGAGGTTTTTATGTGTATCGATGAGCGTTGCGAGTCTTTCCTCTTTATTATTAATAGTATATGAATAGCGAAGAACTGTAATTTGTTGATGAACGTAGAAAAGCATTCCTATGGTAACGATACATAAACCAACGATATATTTCCCTAAATGCTTCACCTGTGCAAACTCCTTTTCGCAATTCTCATTTTTGCGCTCCGCGCCCGTGGATTCCTCACCATTTCTTCTTGTGAGGGTTGAAGCGGCTTTTTCGTTAGCAAACTAACAATTCCCTCATCAGCCCATGCACGAAACGTTTGTTTTACTATTCGATCTTCTAAGGAATGAAACGTGATAACACAAATAAGACCGTCACCTGTTACATAGTGCACAACTTTGTTTAACGCATTCTTTAAATTATCAAGCTCATTATTAACTGCTATGCGCAACGCTTGAAATGTTTTTGTTGCGGGATGCGTCCTCCGGTGCCGTTTATCCCGATAAACCTTCTTTACTAACTCAGCAAGTTCTGTTGTTGTTGAAATAACGTTTTGTGCTCGTGCTTTAATAATCGCGCGCACTATCTGCCGCGCTCTATACTCTTCGCCATATTCTCGTAGAATACGGTTTAACTCTTCTTCGCGATACGTATTCACAATCGTCGCTGCGGTCGTTTCACTGCGTGCATCCATCCTCATATCCAAAGGGCCTTCACCGCTGAAACTGAAACCGCGTTGTGCATCGTATAATTGATTCATTGAAACGCCAATGTCAAAAAGACAGGCATCTATGTGCGTAATATGTAATTCATCAAGTACGGTATCTAAGGATGTAAAATTTATATGTCGAAGGACTACCCTATCCTGAAACAGTTTCAGATTGTCAGTAGCTCGCGTGAGTGCTTCAGCATCCTGGTCCAGACCAACTATGCTACATTGGCCGTTGAGGGTTTCTAATAGTTTTAGTGTGTGGCCGCCGTTTCCAATCGTGCAATCGAGAAAAACACCATTTCTTTTCTCCTTGAAATGGTGAATGATTTCGTTCACCATTACTGGCTCATGCAACTTTAAAACTCCTAATTGCTTCATCTTCAGATTTAAAAGATTCGATAAGTTTGGAAACACCAACTAGACGGAATGTCTCAGAGACTTGTGGTTGTACGTTACAGAGCTTGATATCGCCATCGGCAGCACGGACCTTTTTGATCCTTTCAACAAGGATTCCTAAACCGGCTAAATCAACGTGTTCTGTCTTGCTTAAATCAAGCAAAACATGTTTCCGGTTTCTGTTCATCAATTTTGAAACCTGGTTCTTAATGCTGACCATCACTGACGCATTTAAATCTCCCTTACAACGTAATACTTTCACATCTTCTTTCGCTCTCGCGTGTGGCGCCATTCGCTTTTCCCCCTTTCACCAAAATTGTTCTATTCGATTAGCTTTTCCGCTATTTGTTCAAATGATAATAATGAATTTTTAAAATATGATTTCCAGATTTCGAGTGCCCATATTTCAATTCTATTTGAAACACCAACAACCATGACATCTTCTTGTATGCCCGCATATTTTTTTAAATACACTGGCAGAAGAATGCGTCCTTGTTTATCACAGCACACTTCACTCGCCCCTGAAAAATATAATCGATTAAATTGCCGTGCTTCCTGTTTCGTAAACGGCATGTTCCTAAACTTGCTGTCTTGTGCTTTCCATTCTTCTTCAGAAAAAATAAATAAGCACTGATCAAGACCACGGGTTATGTAAAATTTTTTAATTTTGTATTTGGTGAAAATTTCGCGTAGTTTTGCAGGTATGATAATGCGGTCTTTGCTGTCAAGAGTGTGTTCATATTCGCCGTAAAACATTTACCACTTCCCTCCACATTAAACCACTTTTCAGTAATGTGGAGTATACAAAATCCATAACACGTTGTCAAGATTAAACTTTCATACATGCAATCTTTAAACAACATCTCCATCTTATGGTACACAATATTATGTGTGTCTCGTGAGAAAGAACACTATATATCTAGTATTTTTTTGAATCTCGCCTGTACACTTCTTCCTGTATATTATCGGCTAAATGAAGAAAAATCTTTATCTCATTCGAAATATTATTAAAAAGATAATAGTGACATTCGTATTAATATTTTATGGTGTGTATGCTGTCGACAAAAAATAAAACATTTCTAGCGGGGTTGAGATATAAAAATGGTGGGGAATATCCACTGTTTTTTTAGTAGAAAAATCGAGGAAATATTATTTTGAAGATTCTGGAAGCATATAAAGAATGCGAGAACAACTGTCACAGACAATAAGTTCCGCCCCGAGCAATATTTCATTGATTCTCTGAGAAAGCAATCGCATGTGACAAACGCCGCATGCTTCATCTTCGACTTTTGAAAGCGCAACACCATTTTTTGCCTTAACAATTCGTTCATAGGTAGCATAAATGTTAGGGACCACACCTTTTGCTAATACTTCCTTTTGACTTTCTAATTCTTTGATTCGTATCTTACTCTGTTCGATTTTTTCCTCGAGTTGCTTTGTTGTGCGCGCACTCTCATCTTCAGCTTGTTTTAATTTCGCCCTTACAGCATTCACTGCAGCCTCGTGCGTTTGAACTTCGTCGAGTTTCTTGATAATTTCCTCTTCTAATATCGAGTTATCAGCCTTGATATCGGCAATTTCTTTCTGCAACGCGGAATATTCTTTATTTGTTTTTACTTGCATAAGCTGGGCTTCATATTTGGCAATGCTTTCCTCCTTCTCCTTTAATGCAAGTTCTTGCTTGTTCAAATCAAGTTTGATTTTCTTTAATCCCTCTTCCGCATCGCTCACCGCTGCCTTTTCACCGGTAACGCCTTCTTTCAATGCACTAATCTGTAATGGAATATTTTTTTGTTCTTCCTGTAAATCAAAAATCTCTTTATCGATAATTTGCAATTGTTTCAATGGTTCTAAATCAAGCGCCATTTTCCTTACTCCTTTTATGTTAATTATTTAAATAAACTGTTATGGGCAATAAATGATGCGCATACCAGTGATATCATAGACATAAGTTTAATTAAAATATTAAGCGATGGGCCTGAGGTGTCTTTAAACGGATCACCCACCGTATCACCGACAACCGCGGCCTTATGGGCATCAGAACCTTTTCCCCCATGTTGTCCAGATTCTATGAACTTCTTCGCATTATCCCATGCACCACCTGCATTGGCCATAAACAGCGCCATCACAAAACCGCAGACTAAGGCCCCGGCAAGTAATGCAACAACCGCCTCCACACCAATCAAAAGACCAACAATAACCGGAGATGAAATAGCAAGGAGTGATGGTGCAATCATTTCTTTTTGCGCAGAGACAGTACTAATTTTCACACATCGTGCATAATCAGGTTTACCCGTGCCATCCATCAGTCCGGCAATTTCTTTAAACTGCCGGCGCACTTCAACAACTATTTTTCCTGCCGCGCGTCCTACCGCTTTCATAGTTAATGAACAAAATAAAAACGGCAGCATCCCCCCAATAAAGAGCCCCACAATAATCCGCGGATTTAATAAACTTAAATCAAGTTCTGCACCTCCTAAAAATCGGGTAACCTCTTCATGATATGCCGCTAACAAGGCTAATGCGGTTAGTGCTGCTGAGGCAATGGCAAACCCTTTACCGGTTGCCGCAGTTGTATTTCCTAACGAATCCAATGCATCGGTTCGCTCGCGGACAATCGGATCCTGTTTTGACATTTCTGCAATACCACCAGCATTATCAGCAACAGGCCCGTAGGCATCGGTCGCTAACGTAATACCCAGCGTACTTAACATACCAACAGCGGCAATACCAATTCCATAGACCCCCATATTAAAATCATGGGCACCACCCGATAAATAATAGCTTCCTAAAATTGCACCACACACCACGATAACCGGAATGGCGGTTGACTGCATTCCCACGGCAAGGCCGCTGATAATAACCGTCGCAGGACCGGTTAAGCTTTCGCTCGCAAGATTCTGCGTCGGCTTATATTTTGCAGAGGTATAATATTCGGTAAAAAAACCTATCAAAATTCCGGCCATTAATCCTGTCAAGACGGCTAAATAAACACCGATATGCTCCGGACCTAACATACTGCGTACCACAAAAAAAGTGACCACTGCAATAATAAGACCGCTTGTCCAAATACCCCGCCGCAGTGCTTTCAGCAACACCTCTTGTTTTGCCTCCTCCCCCGAACGTACTAAAAATATACCGACGATTGAGGCCAAAACACCGATACAAGAAATGGTTAACGGAACCGTAATACTTTGGAGGGCAAGGCCTACTTTTCCAAATGCCACGGCACCGAGAGCCATCGTTGCAATGATTGATCCTACATATGACTCATACAGGTCTGCCCCCATTCCCGCAACATCACCAACATTGTCACCAACATTATCAGCAATAACCGCAGGATTGCGCGGGTCATCTTCAGGAATTCCTACTTCTATTTTTCCTACTAAATCAGCGCCAACATCAGCTGCTTTGGTAAAAATACCGCCGCCTAAACGGGCAAAGAGTGCTTGGGAACTTGCCCCCATACCGAATGTAAGCATAATAGCAGTTATCGTTTGCATCCTAACTGCAATATCAGCAATAACCTTAACGTTACTGTACCAATAATAAAGAAAAAAGAAACCAATACTCACTTCAAAAAGTCCAAATCCAACTACCAACAGCCCCATCACCGCACCACTACGAAATGACACCGTCAAACCACTATTAAGACTTTGTGTACATGCTAAAGTCGTCCGTGCATTTGCGCGCGTTGCCATTTTCATCCCCAGCCAGCCGCAGAGACCGGAAAAAGCCCCCCCTAAAAGAAACGCAAAAGGGGTAAAAAATGCTAAGTATCCATATTTCCACATAAGTAACATGAGGAAAAACACAACAATAAAATAAATAGCAACAATACCATATTGTCTTCGTAAATAGGCGTCTGCTCCTTCACGGATAGCAGAAGCAATCCGTTTCATTTCATCAGTTCCTTCACTCTTTTTTAAAATCGATTTTGCCAAAAATAAAGCAAAGCCTAATGCCACCAATGCACCAAACGGTGCAAGCCATATTAAATTCATCGTTACATCCTTTCCATTTCTGTGCTTTCCTGATGAGTGTTATTAAAATCATTGATGTGCTTTTCAAAATCAAAAAAAGCGATTAACTCTTCTTCTGTAAGTTTTCCTCGTTCAAAAAAGTTATCGACTGCCCCTTTGTGTTGCCACGGTACGGTTATCGGCTCAAGTGCAGTTTCTACTTCTTTTACTTTTTTATTTTCTTGCGTTACCTTTTCATGTGAAAAAGAAAGATCAGAACGGACATTTTCTCCCATAATTTTAATAATAGAAGAATAATCATGTCGCTTTCCCTCAGCAACATGCGCATGTATTTTCTCAACAATGATGCCAGACTCCCCACCCGTCATAATTGCTCGATAACGATAGATATCGACCGGAAATGACAGATACGAAACAACCCGTTGAATCTGTTCCGTATCACCTGGTATAAAAAGCTTCACAACGATGTGTTTTAAAGTATCAATACGTTCGTGGGAATAGAGCATTTTCAGGCGTTCCCGTTGAGCGTTCAGCGTTGCATAATCGAGAATTACTTTCCCTAATGGTACG
>JAHJGZ010000245.1 GCA_018823795.1 Candidatus Omnitrophota bacterium | reverse complement strand
GCAATCTACAAAGTCATTTCTGAGAATGAGGTTATTTTTGTTGTTTTAGGTACACATTCTCAGCTGTATGGCTGATATTTGAGTAAAAGTGCTAAAATTCTTCATTAGATTGAGTTCCCATTAAAAATACAGTCGTACAACAGCTGTTTGCACGGCTCGCTTGCCACTCCCGGCGGATTCTCCGCTCGCCCAAATTTTGCACTGGTGAGGCACTTTCGTGCTATATTTTACCAGCACAACTCTTCGTACAAACAGCAAACGTTGTACACAATTCAAAAAATATTTTTCCTTTTATTTAGGATGGATATATACCTTGGATAAGGTACTTTTGATAGGCTTTTACTGATATGTTTTTGTTTACTGTTTGTTTTTCTATTGCATTCTTATTTCACTTTTGTTATAATATCATCGTAATTATGAAATACCGAAAAATAATACTAGAACAGCTCAGGGAATTACCATATTTCACAAAAAATACAGTACGTCAACTTTGTGAACCGTATAGTATTCAAAATGCCACTGTTGATGCATATATCAGCCGTTCTCTAAAAAATAAAGATATAATTTCCCTAAAAAAAGGTTTATATATATCTACTGATTTTTATAACAACAGCAAAAGGGATATATCGTATTTATTTTACCTTGCAAACGTTATACGTCAGCCCTCATACATAAGTAGCTGGACAGCTCTCCAATACTACAATATGGCTACCGAAATAATACACACCATCACATCAATTACACCAAAGATCACCCGAAACTATAAAACTAAAATCGGTACTTTTTCATACCAAAATATAAAAGAGGATTTGTTTACAGATTTTTCTTTAATTGAGAGCAAATTCTCATTCTTCATTGCATCACCATCAAAAGCACTTTTTGATTTATTATATTTTAAAACTAATCAATTTAGAGGCGTTAAATACGAAGATATTGATTTACTAATTGAGGAATTACGAATTGATACAAATGAAATGGATAAGGGTGAATTGGAAAAGTTTTATTCAATTATAAAAAACTACATATCTAATGGATAATCAGATCATTGCTACATTAAAGAAAAGATTAGAGGGAATCGTTGCACAGGGAGGGGGTTTAAATGCGGAAATACAACGAAATGCTCTTAAAGAAGAATTGCAGTTTTACATACTTAATTTTATATACGGTCACCCAAAATATGGCAATTGGATTATGTATGGCGGTTCCGCACTTCGGATTTGCCATAACTTGAATCGAATGTCGGTAGACCTGGACTTTGAAGTTGATCATGAGATCACAAATGATTTTTTATATAAATTAGAAGGAGAAATCATTGAACACTTAAAAAGCACATACGATTTTAACCCCGACCTTCTGTCAGTCAGCATTACAAATAACAGGGGGCTCACATTAAAATTTCTAATCGGAAATGAACTGGGTCTGGATTTTCATTCAAATCAGGTACACGTTAAAATTGATCTTAATCATTTTAAAGCCCCCGACAACATAATAGACCGCATACCAATAAATCGGGATCAACTATCTTTTGTCATAAAAACATACAATATGTCTACATTAATGGCGAGTAAAATCGCTGCAATATTCCTACGTGGCCAGCGTGGTGTCGGTAAAACATTGTATGAAGAAAAAGGCCGGGATATATACGATTTATTATGGTACATGGAAAAGAAAATTGTACCGGATTTAGATTATTTGAAGGCTAAAGATATTGGCTTTTCCAATCCTCGTCAGCTTTTCGATGCAATCACAAAAAAGATATTAAACAATAAAAAAACAGATACCAACCTGAGACAGGATCTCACTCCGCTTTTTGAAAATCAGACTTTTATAGATGACTGGCTAAACAACTGGAGAGAGAGCTATCTTCGATATTTTGAGGATTATAGAATCCGCACAGTTACTGACTTAAGTGAAATAATTGTACATCAGGATTTTTCCAGCGATGTATTCTCCTTCTTTTACAGATACAACACAGAAGACGGAAAATCAGTAAGAATTATCTGCCGAATAAGTGATTATTGGATTGAGTTCGCAGAGGGAGACTTACCACTGGAAGTAAGTGAAAATGTAAAAAAGCATTATAAACTCTCAGAACGTGGTGGCTATAGCAGTCACCCCCCATCTCAGGAAAAAATAATGAAATATGCCGAGCTTTTTTATCAAAAAATTGAAAAGTATCTCAAAAAGGTAAATCGTATTATATTTGGTAGCTCAATGGAAACCAAGCTTATCAGAATGACCGCCACAAACCTAAATCACAATGAACAGATTCTGCTCAATAAATCCGCATTAATATCTTGTGAATTAGATGATCTCCTAAAATAATTATTTTGAGCCTCAGACATTCACCGCCTTAATTCCCCTGCCACTAAATTAATAAGTTATTATGATACTCATAAAGTTAATTCAGCTAAAGAGAAAACTAAAAGAGAAAAAGGATATTAATAGGCTATTGAAAGTGAGTAAAATAATTGACTATTTTGTATTTGCAAATGCATCTTTTGAAGTATTCAAAGAATTTATAAAAAGGTGGGAAGATGATGAAAAAAATGCCGATTCTAAAGCTGAATCAGCAATCTTAGGTATGTATGCTAATGGCAAAATTTGTCTTGATATAGCAAAAAGTATTAACCAAGGAATTACTGATAAGGATCTAGGCAAAATACGGATTGGAAAACAAGATTGGGTCAAGCATTTTAGTAATTTTAGAAATGATGCAACAGCACATCCAATAAATAATAATGCCAATTATTTTAGCTTTGTATTCGGCCTAAGAAATAGACCACCCTATATGACAATGCAACTACTGAATCAATCAACATTGAATGAAATCAAATCTTATCAAATTGACCCATCCTTTGACATAAAAAACCTATACAATTATTTAGAAAGTTTAGCTGAAATTTACGAAAGAAATTTTGGAGTATAATTTAGTGGCACTTCCTACACGGGCGATAAGATTCGCTCGTTGTAGAAGAGTAAGATTTGCTCGTTAAATAAAATTTTAGTATAATATAAATACTTTTAATTTCATGTTATATGGTTTTTTCACTGTTTAAAAAAGATCCCGAAAAAGAAATAAGCAAACTACAAAAAGAAGCAGATAAATATATGCTGATTATTAAGACAAACATTGAAAAAAGTTTATACGATGAAGAGAGTAAAAAAGAAGAGGATAATGATAAATTTTTGACCTATTTACATAAGGATACAATTCAAAGCTTAAAAGATAACCTTAAAAAGATTCAGCGACTTAAAGAGCAATATTACACTTTACGCGAAAGAAACAAGCATAAGATAGACGTGCGACTGCGAATTGCACACGATTGGAATGAGTATTGGAAAAGTTGGTTTTCGTACCTTTGGGATACGCCTTCAGACAAAACTGAAAAGGAGCACCAAAGTGAAATGCGTATAAAGATAAACGAAATTGAAAAAAGGTTTGAAAAACTGTTGAGTGACTAAAATTTATTCTTAATGCTCACTCATCCAAATTGCCCAGCGTTTGACTCGCTGACGCTCGCAGATATTATAACACTGGGCAATTTTTTATGTTGAAGTGCTCCACGCATATTATAACAACCATACAACGCTTAACGGGTTAGCCGGTTGTTTGCCTAAAAATTATTTATTAAAACAAATCATATGAACGATATTACGACCATACAATGGGATGAGTTAAATAATGATGAAAAGCAAGCCTTCCAGCAAAAGACAAGCAAAAATTTCAAAATAAATGAACTGCCTTCGAGAATGGATATGCTCGTTTTTGTTGGAAAAACTATGCCAGAATTTGAAGCTGTAAAATCGGCTGCCAATGGTGGCCCATTTAACGAAAGTGGTTACAGTAACAATAAGCTTTGGGAAATGGTTAAATCAAGCTTAAGGAATAAATAATTTTAGCAGAAAGTTATATTAAGAGAGAGGAATTTTAAACTCATGTATTCACCACATTTAATTCCCCTCTGCCTAGTTCAAAATAGGTTTTTTTGTTTTTGTTTATTGTTTTTGTTTAGATAAAAGCCTATCAAAAGGTCTATTTAGATGGAAAAATATTTTTTGAACTCGCTCGCCCATCGATAAACTCAGGCTCACGCCCCGCTGCGCTCTCCTCCCTTCGGTCTTCGGGGCGTACAACTAACTATATCGCCGTCAATCCTTTTTTGGCGGAGGGCAACTTAAGACCTACTTAAACTTGTTCACAAAAGGGGTGTCATTCCGCCAGACTGCGTGAATCACATGAACCATCTTCCTCATGACGGCGCAAAGGG
>JAHJGZ010000010.1 GCA_018823795.1 Candidatus Omnitrophota bacterium | reverse complement strand
TGAAATAGTTAATATATTTAATAAATAAACGATTTAAGTAATGGAGCGTGAACATGGAAAAAAGTAATGATGTAATTGAACTGATGGCATTAATTCGCCAGTTGCGCTTACGCTTTGGTAGCTTTTACACTCGAATTTTGAGTAAAGAAAAAATGACTATCCAGCATTACACGATGATGTTTCTCATTCTGCATCAAGGTAACTTAAACATGAAAACAATCGCAACACATCTGGGCGTAACCAATCCGGCAGTAACTCATCTGGTTGATAGCCTCGAGAAGCGCGGTATGATTAAGCGACTTCCGTGTGAAACGGATCGCCGGGTTACGATGCTCACGGTAACTGAGGAAGGCAAAAGTTTTGTGAATACTTTCGAAGATCAGTGCTACAAGTTGGTAGCACAACCTTTTGAGGATTTTGATGACGAAACGCGTATGAATATTAAGAAATTTTATAAAACAATTATTACTAACTTCGACGAGGAATTGCATCATGAAAATAAATAAATTTTTTGCTTTCGCAATAACAATACTGATGACGCTGAAACCGCTTCCCTCATGTGCAGACGAAACACACGAATTTACACCACACAAATCATATTCTCTTGGAGGCTATCCCCTTTCGCTGAAAGAGGCCATTCGTCTTGCACTGCAAAACAATTTTGATATCGAAATGGCAAAAATAACAAGGAAAATTAATGTCTACGACATTACTGCCGAAGAAGCTATCTATGACACAACACTCACCGCTGAGATAAATTATGAAGTTGACAAAGCTGAAGCCTCTACCGGCGGTCGTCAGAGACAAAATGCGGCAAACTGGGATATCGGTGTTGAAAAGAAGTTTTCATGGGGGTCACTTTTGAGCTTCGACTTTTTGAATAACCGCACATCAACAACACCATCGACAGTTGCTGCAACACCAGCATATTCATCCGATGCAAGCGTTTCACTCACACAACCATTACTGTATAACAGTTTGGGTATTATCGATAGGAGCACGGTAAAATTAGTAAAACTTGATGTTTCAAAGCTTGACTTAGACTTACTTGACTCTATTGAAGCAACGATTGCCGATGTCCAAAAAACATATTGGGATCTTGTGTATGCACAGGGAAATTTGGAAGTAAAAAAAGAGGCGCTGCGTATTGCAAAAGATTTTCTTACTATAACAAAAAAACAATGCGATGACGGTGCTCTCGAAGAGACCGATCTTTTTGCAGCACAGGCAAATGTCGGAAAAAGGGAAAACGAGCTCCTCGAGGCGCATTCTGACATCTCCGACATTTCAGATAATTTAAAACTTGCTATGAACTTTTTTGCTGATGTCGACTTTCTGCCAACTGATAAGTCTCTTTTAAATAGTATTTCGCTTGAGAAAAATACGAATCTTCTATTAGCATTAGAAAACAGACGTGATTTTAAAAAAGAAAAACTTACTATTGAATCACAAGATATTACTATTGCTATGAAAAAAAACTCGCGTCTTCCACAATTGGATGTAGTCGGAACATTCACGGCAAATGGTCTTGCGCGAGAAATGTTAAACGCTTTGGGGGAATCATCAGGGCTTGACGATCCAACCTATTATGTTGGTCTTGAGTTTTCGGTCCCCTTTGAAAACCGCAAAGCACGGAGCGAATTTAAACAAGCAGAGCTGGAAAAAGCAAAAGCCATCTGGAATCTCAAAAAAATAGAGAAAGAAATTTTTATCGATATTTCAAAAAGTTTACGTGCGCTCAATCTTCATAAGCAACAAGCAAGCCATAATGAAAAAATAGAAACCTACCAGGAAAAGAAACTTAAGGGTGAAGAAAAGAAGTACGGCTTTGGCCGTTCATCAAGTGATGTTATCATCCGTTATCAGGATGATGTGCTTAACGCACGAATAGCATTAATAAAGTCGCTCGCCTATTATGAAAAAGCACTTGTCGATTTAAAAAGAAACCAAAATATAATTTTAAACGAAGTAGACTGGAAAACGTATGAGGAGATTAGATGAAACCTGCAACCTTTTCAGTAAAAAATTCACTGTTCGTTAACCTTGTTTCCGTTTTGATTATTGTCGTTGGTATCTATCAGTGGTTTCATATAAAACAGGAAGCATTTCCCAATGTTTCGTATGACTGGGTAACGATTACAACAGTATACGCTGGGGCAACACCACAAGAAATAGAAAAACTCATTACAATTCCTTTGGAAGAAGAGCTTGCCGAAGTTGATGATGTAAAAGAAATCCAATCAATATCAGCAGAAAATCTCTCAACGATCTGGATAGAAATTGATCCTGATACCCGTAATAAAAATAAGGTAGTCCAAGACATTCAACGAGCGGTGGACCGAGAACGGGATCTCCCCGATGATATTGAAGATGACCCGTTAGTAACTGAAATTCAAACAAAAAATATCCCTTTTATTCAAGTTTCACTGACCGGACTCCCCGAGAAAGAACTACGTACATACACCGAATCCCTAAAAGATAAGTTCCAAGATATTAACGGTGTCGCAGCAGTACGGAAAAATGGGTGGCATGAAAGAGAAATTCGCGTAGAAATAGACCCTGATAAAGTTCAGGATTATTATCTTTCTCTTGACGAAATTATGGCCGCATTAAAAAATAAAAATCTTAATTTGCCAGGTGGAACGTTAAAAACCGGTCCCCAAGAATATCTAATACGCACGATGGGAGAATTTGAAACTGCTGAAGAAATTGAAAATGTTATTATTCGGGCAAATGAATCCGGCAATTGGATTCGCATTAAAGATATTGCGACCGTAAACGACACTTTTGAAGACGAGGATACTATTTTTAAAACGAATGGTGAAGTGGCTATTAATTTGACAGTCATCAAACGTGAGTCGGCCGATACGCTCAAAGTGGTTAAAAAAGTAAAAGAAACAATTAAACAATTTCAAACATCGATACCGTCTGAACTCAAAATCAATACGTTTGATGATCTCTCATACTATATTAAACGGCGTCTCAATGTTCTTAAAAATAATGGAATAATCGGTATTATTTTCATTATCCTCTGTCTTCTTTTCTTCCTCCAAACACGTGTTGCCCTTCTGACAGCACTGGGGCTGCCCATTGCATTCGGTGCAACTTTGATTATGATGGCGTTCTTTGGTATTAGCATTAACCTCATTAGTATGTTTGGAATGATTATTGTGCTGGGCATGTTAGTTGATGACGGTATTATTATCGCAGAAAACAGCTATCGGTATATTGAACAAGGAGTGAGCCCTAAAGAAGCAGCGGTGAGAGTAACAAACGAAGTTACAAAACCTGTCATTGCAACGATATTAACAACAGTTGCATTTTTCTTCCCCCTTTTTATGATGACTGGTCTTATGGGAAAATACACTCGCCATATTCCACAAGTCGTTATATTAATGCTTGCGGCATCTTTACTTGAAGCACTTTTTATTTTGCCTTCACATATTGCAGATTTTGCCCGACCAGTTAATCATGAAAAGAAAAGAACACGGCTGGGTGATCGTTTCTTTCGCTTTCTTGTTAATTATTACGAAAAAATGATCAATTTTGTTGTTGAAAAAAGGTATTTGGTGTTACTCGCTACTTTTATGATTATTATTATTGCATTATTTTTGAATCATTTTTTTATTAAATTTATACTTTTTTCACCTGAGGGGATAGAAGAATTTTTCGTGCACATGGAAGCACCGGTTGGAACACATCTGAACCAAACAAATACATTAGTACGCCCCGTTGAAGAACTTATTAAAACATTACCACCGAAGGAACTTGAAAATTTTGTTACTACGGTTGGCTCTTCAGGAGACAGCCGCGATTTTGAACAAATAAAAGGTACGCATCTTGCACAAATTCAAGTGTATCTCACCCCATCGGCAGGCCGAAAGAGAAAAACAAAAACTATCGTCGAATATTTACGCTCACAGGCAAAAAACGTTGAAGGGTTTGATAAACTCACCTTTGATGAAGTGCATCCTGGTCCTCCAGTAGGAAAACCGATTGAAGTTCATGTACGCGGCGAACAGTACGGCGACCTAAAGGAAATTTCACTGCGCATTCAAGATTATCTAAAAACGCTCAAAGGTGTTCGTGATATTAAAGACGATTTCTCCAAAGGGAAAGAAGAACTACGTGTCATTATTGATGAAGAAAAAGCAACGCGCCTCTTTCTCACCACCCGCGCTATTGCACAGACAGTACGATTTGCATTTGAGGGGGGTATTGCAACTGACATAAAAACAACTGATGAGGAAGTTGATGTGATTGTCCAGTTTCCTAAACAAAAACAGTTAAGTATGGATACGTTTAATAGTATTCTCGTCCCAAATGCATACAATAAACTTATTCCGTTCAATAAAGTTACAACACTGGAGATACAGGAAGGAATTTCAGCGATAAAACATCGTGACCGTAAACGTGTTATTACAATCAGCGCAAATGTTGACGAAGAATTAACAACATCAGCAGAAGTTAAC
This sequence comes from Candidatus Omnitrophota bacterium, assembly GCA_018823795.1. GTDB lineage: Bacteria > Omnitrophota > Omnitrophia > JAHJGZ01 > JAHJGZ01 > JAHJGZ01. The sequence continues at coordinate 14,232 of JAHJGZ010000010.1, read as the reverse complement.
AAATTGGTTACTCAAGAATTTAAAGACATCACAAAAGAGTATCTTGACGTTACCATCTCCTACGGTGGTGAACAGGAAGACACGATGGAATCCATGCGAAGCCTTGGCGTTGCGTTTATTTGGGGATTACTCATTGTCTTTCTTATTCTTGCATCGACCTTCGGATCCCTCATACAACCAGTAATAGTACTGACCTCCATTCCGCTTGGGCTTGTTGGTGTTATTTACGTATTCTTCATACACGGCCAATCCTTCGGTTTTATGGCAATTATGGGGTCGATCGGTCTTGCTGGTGTCGCGGTCAATGATGCAATCGTGCTTGTGGATTTTATTAATACGCTTCGCAAACAGGGCATACCACGACGAGAATCAATTATTCAGGCAGGAAAATTGAGATTACGACCCGTTATCTTGACAACTATAACAACGGTCTCCGGTCTTATGCCTGTTGCATATGGATGGGGGGGGAGTGATCCAATTATAAAACCCATGGCTCTCGCCCTTGGCTGGGGACTTGCATTTGCCACGTTTTCAACACTGCTTATCATACCGACACTTTATGCTATTATTGACGACATACGAGGAAAAACACGGAAGGCGCTTCATATTAAAAAGCCAGACCCTATACAAACAGCAAATAATTCCATTAAAGTTTAATCTCTAGCGGCACCATATAAAAAAAATGCAGAGGATGTATGCCTCTGCATTTTTAATTTTTACACTTTTTCGTCTACTTACGCAACAACAACTTTCGTTTTAGCCCACTTATCACATATTCGTTCGCCTTTTGTTATGAGAAAAATAATTTCAATAATATAACCAACAATTAACACAAAAGGGATCACCAAGAGAATATTTCTCATAAATCCCTGTCCCCAATTTGCAAAGGTCAGTGGCTGCTTTGTCTCAGCACTAATCACCTTAATTCCTGCCATTCTCTTTCCCGGACCTGCACCATTAAAAAGATCCCGACATGACATCCAAAAAACATTAACAATAATTAAGACACCATTCCGTACACCGACTGAAGCATTCAACAATATAAGACCAGCAACAACACCAAGGAGAACAGGAATAACAACAAGATCAAAAATTGCTGCCAAAAACCGTTTCCCCTTAGAAGCTGCTTCCGGTTCTGAAGAACCTCCAACAACTCCTCCCTTAATTTCTTCTACCATCACAAACTCCTTTCGTTAATTAAAACTATTGCTACTCTTTGAACCAAAATGTATATAATCCAAAATTATTTGTCGATCATAACTATCAATTTTTGTAAACTTAACGCCTGCAAAAAAATCTTCCTCATTATCGGCAGTATTCATCCATACAACTTCACCTTGCGCAACTATCGATTTAAAGTAATCAGGAACCATCATTTCTAAAGAAATGGGTTGTTCCGTAGAAATCGGCCTTTTCATTGTTATACCGATACCCCCGCCTGAAATATTTTTTGATTTTGTTATTGAATCACGAAATGCCCCCTCATCAAGAAGAATATTACATCGAATCTTTTTCCCATAATCAACTCTTTTAAAAAAACGTTTCTCTTCCATTATGTGCTCCTTTTATCCTAATCTTCAAACCATTCTTCCAGTATACCATTTTCAAAAGAGAACGAATATGTCCGTAAGTTCTCTTTATAAATCCAATCTTCTTGCGTTGTTCCATCCTGCCGCATATGTTTTACTATATCAAATGGCTTCCCTAATGTCAAAAGAACTTCATCGCGGGTTATGCCAATTGTGATTTCCCCTTTTTCAATGAACTGCTTTACTCTATCGGTTCTATCGGAAGAAACAGGGAATTTCTTTAGCGATTCTTTTAAAAAGATTTCATCGAACCTCCTTACAAATAAAGGACTTCCGTCAAAAGAAGCACTAAACCGTTCATTAAACCTAAATACAACACTGCCTTCTCTATTACTTTCTATCGAACGAATAGTGATTTCAATCTCGTCTATATCAAAATCAAATTTTTCGATAATGATTTTTGTTCCTTTAGCAAAGAGAATGTTCTCTTTAAGTTCTTCTTTGTCATCAGGATACACAAATCCTTCTAAATCAGTAATAAATTCTGGTTCACCAAATGTTGTATGAAAGATGCGCAGATCTTCCCGCAAAATAAATACTTTATCTTCATACCGCTTTTCATATTCATCCTGAATATCTTTATCAACACGAGCCTCAGCAACACTAGAAACAACGAAAGTTATAACAATCCCCCATAAGAAATAAAGTATAAAACTATTTCTTTTCTGTTTATTACTGGAATACATGATCGACCGTCCCCTTCTTTTTTTGTGATGAACTTAATTTCTTCCAGATACCTGCTGTACATGCAACTGCTTCATTTTGAGACCGAATAAAAAAATCCTGATATTTGTCTTCAGGGGGAAATGCTTTAGAAACAAGGGCATATCCTTTCTTGAGCATGAGTGCATTGATCATTTGTCCCCCAATAAATATATATGCATATTTTTTTGAATCATCAACACCGATATTTTGAGGATCAACGATTTCTAATCGAACGGTCTTTTTCTCAACTAACTGTTTGTTATATTTAAGCGCTGCCGTTGCAATATCACGGAAAAAAGGATTCGCATCTCGCATCTGTGGTACGTCTATTCCCATATACTGAACCACCGTCCCTCCTCGTAAAATGACCATATTCCCCTCAATAACTTTTTCCACATGTCCTTCAAAAAAACCGCCCGCAGAAACATCAACAATAAGAATATTCAAAAATAAAAAGGCAACAATAAAAATATGTATACCGTTGTAACATTTTTTCATATGTTTCATGTGTTACACACCACTTTTTATATATCCTCCACCAACAAGTCGTTTTGCGTGGTGGGTAATTTCAAGGACAGCAAGTATTGAATACATTTCAGATTCAGGAATATCGGTAATCTGTGTAAGTTGTTCAATATGAACAGGTTCGAAGTTTAAACAAGAAAGGACTTTTCGCGCATTTTCATCTAATGTCTGTCTCTTACGCACACGGTTCGATTCACTGTCCAGAATATTGCTACTGACAGGCGTTTTCATTTCTTCTAGTTGAGGAAATAAATCTTCAATAATTTCATCAGCATGTGTTATCAAACGAGCGCCTTCTTTAATTAAATTATTGGTTCCTGCGGAATTAAAAGAATCAGCCTTCCCGGGAACACTATATACTTCACGCCCCTCATCAAGCGCTAAACGAGCTGTTATAAGGGAGCCACTTCGTTTTGCAGCTTCAACAACAACAGTCCCCCGCGACATGCCACTAATGATTCTATTTCGTTTAGGAAAATTATAATGAAATGGCTCTGTTCCTAATGGATACTCAGAAACAACAGCACCATGCTGCATAATAGTTTCATGGAGCTTTTTATTATTTGCTGGATACATAATATCAACACCACATCCAAGCACCGCGATTGTGCGTCCTCCTGCCTTTAACGCTCCCCGGTGTGCCGCACTATCAATTCCCATTGCCATTCCAGAAACGACGGTAATTCCCCGTAATGCTAATTGACACGCAAGCTTTTCTGCCATTTCTTGACCATAAAAAGACGCTTTACGAGAACCAACAATACTCACCGCCATATTGTCCTGTGGTATAATCTCTCCTTTTACATAGAGGAGAACTGGCGGATCATGAATTTCAAGAAGGTATCGAGGATATTCATCATCAAGAAAGGTAATTATCTTAATCGATTGTTTCTCTAGTTCCCGAAGTTCATGGGCACAATCAAATGTTTTTAAATTTTCACGAATGGATTGAACGAATCGGGCACCAAAGAGTGTTGCCTTACTCATCGTCTTTAGATGTTCCTCTTTAATAATGTCTTGAACATTTCCCACGACATCAAGAAGAACACGTACCTTTCGTGCATTACAACTGGGAATTCGGTTAAGCAGGAGTAATACTTCACGGTCTGTCATACTCATTATATCCACACGTTTTTTTAGTTGTCTGTCCCCGAAAGAGATGAAGATGGTATTTATTAAAAATACAAGCTCTTGATTGCTCTTTTAATTAATTGAGAAGAAACGTTACGTACGATTTTCACACGGCCAATTTTTGTTGGTAACACTAATGTAATAGTATTATTTCTATTCTTTTTATCCAACTGCATTAGTTGTACACAATTGTTCACTTTTATCTTATATTTTCGTAAGGATTTATAAAGACCGATACGTTTGATAAGACTTTCAATGCACAGTACGTCTTTAACAGAACACACGCCAAGTGTTTGCGCGAGGCGGGCAGCTGCAATCATTCCCAAAGCAACAGCCTCTCCATGTTCAATTGCAGTGTACTTCCCTTCGGCTTCAAAGGCATGGGCAAAGGTATGTCCATAATTGAGAATAGCACGCAGGCCTGATATTTCTTTCTCGTCCTGCTCAACAACACGTACTTTTATTTTACTCGATGTATATACAATATGTTCAAGAACTCCGGCATTCCCTTTTAATGCTTTTTCAATATTATTCTCCAGATAACGAAAAAATGTGCTATCCCAAATAATGCCATATTTAATAACCTCTGCCAGTGAAATTGCTAACTGTTTCTTAGAAAGAGACGAAAGGACAGAAATATCACTAATGACACACCGTGGCTGATGAAATGTCCCAACCAGATTTTTCCCTTTTACTAAATTAATGGCGGTTTTTCCCCCGACGGCACTATCGACCTGTGCAAGCAATGTAGTCGGCACATTAACAAAATTAATTCCCCTCATATAGGTTGAAGCACAGAATCCACTCACATCACCAATGACGCCGCCGCCAAGAGCAACGACTGTCGAGTATCGGTCAAATTGAGCTTCTGCTAATGTGTTACATATTTTAAAAAGTTCTTTCTGCGACTTTGCCCGTTCACTATCTGGTAAGATATGCGAATAAATCTTTAGACGCGCTTTCAATAAACTCCTCTTAAGTTTTGAAAAGTATAGTCTGGAAATTTTCCTATTCGTCACCACTAACACTTTCCCACTTATTGCACACTCCTTTATATACCGTCCCAATTTGGAGACTATATTCCGTCCCACATAAATAGAATAACTTCTTTTCCCTAATTTGCATCGAATCTTTTTCATTATCTATCCTTTACTTCTTCTTTATTTGCCAATAGGGCAACAATTTTTTCTACTACTTTCTGAGGAGTCTTATCCGTCGTATCAATCGTGTAATCAGCCTCCTCATAGAATTTTGAGCGCTGTTTGAGTAAATCGTCTATTTTTTTTTGTAAAGACTGTCCTTGCAATAATGGTCGGTCTTTTGCCCGTGTAAGTCGTTTACATAATGTATCTACTGACGTTTTCAAATACACTACTACCCCATCATGTTTCATACGATCCCTATTCTCTTTGGCAAGGATAATTCCGCCACCAGTAGCAACAATGCTATTTTTCTGCTCCACTACTTTTTCGAGGATTTTTTTTTCAATGTCTCTAAAATAAGTTTCGCCATTTTTTGAAAAAATATCATTAATGCTCTTTCCTTCATGTTGAACAATAAGCGCATCAACATCTACAATGGTTCTCTTTAATCTTTCAGTAAGAAGTTTTGCTACAGCTGATTTCCCAGATCCCATCATACCAGTAAGGTAAATATTGTTCATAATACTCATTTTCTTTACTACGCGATTTGTTTCAAATACCCCTTATAATTTCTCTCAATTTCCGTGATGGAATCACCACCAAACTTTTCAAGAAATGCTTTTGCTATTTCAAAGGCAATGACTGCCTCGCCAATAACACCACACGATTGGACAGCACATACATCCGAACGTTCAACACTCGCTCGCTGTCCTTCCTTTGTTTTCATATTCACCGACGGTAACGGCTTCTGAAGTGTTGCAATCGGCTTCATGGTAATGCGAACAACAATGTCAGAACCATTACTCATGCCTCCTTCTATACCCCCGGCATGATTTTTTTTGCGATAATATCCTTTTTGCTTTGAATAAAAAAGTTCATCATGCGCACAGGAGCCGGGAATAGTCGTATAATGAGTACCTAAACCAAACTGAACCACTTTTACCGCCTGAATACTCATCAAGGCCTGAGCAATGGTTGCATCAAGCTTTCGTTTATAATGCACATATGAACCGAGGCCGACAGGCACCCCCTTTACAACAAGTTCACATTCACCACCAAGCGTATCGCCCGCTGCTGCAGCTTTTTTAATTTCGGCGGTCATTTCACTCTTTGTCGTTGCTTTTCCGATTTGAGTAACATGCGAGGTGATTCCCATAGCAAACTTTTTCAACAATTGTTTACAGACCCCCCCCACGGCAACACGCACCGCCGTTTCACGGGCGCTTGATCGTTCCAATACTTCTCGTATTCCTTGGTTATATTTCAATGCACCAGCAAAATCCGCATGCCCCGGCCGCGGGCATTCCAGCTGAGGAAGATCAATAATAGTCCTATCCTTATTAGGTATTACGAGACCAATGGGTGCTCCGGTAGTAATTTCTTTTATCAACCCAGCCGTTATAGAAATACTATCTTTCTCAATATTCATCCGTGCCCCACGACCATATCCCTCTTGACGACATGCAAGTTCCTTATTAAGCAACTGTGTATTCACGCGCAATCCGCTCGGCATGCCTTCAAGAATTGCCATTAACTGTTTGCCATGTGATTCACCGCAGGTAATGTATTCCAACATACAATAACTCCTTATTTATGTTTTTTTTTAATCACTAAATCAATAATTATTTTAATCAATAACCAAATCAATAACAACCCGATCACTATGCCAAAAAAAATTCCGATAATAACCCATGGTGATAATGTCACGTCACCAATGATTCTTTTAATTATCGGATCTCCTGCAAAAAGAGAAAGCAGCGCCGCAAAAGAAAGAAAAGGCCCATACGGAATAATGTCTTTCTTTTGAACAAACTTTACATAGAGGCCAACAATTGCTCCAAAAAATGGAGCAAGAAAAAATGTAAGTACCGCATACTTCCATCCTAAAAACGCGCCGATCATCGCCATTAACTTAACATCACCACCACCCATACTTTCTTTTTTGAAAATGGCATCACCAATGACACCAGTAAGATAGATCATTCCTCCACCAACGACTAACCCAATAAGAGCATAGCTGAACCCTATCAAATGCTTCGACGTCCCTTGCAACGTTGGAAAAAATAAGGACAGTAAACATCCAACAATCATTCCTGCAAAACTGATCTCATCCGGAATAATAAAGAACCGAAAATCAATAATTGCTACCACAAGCAACGAACACGTTAAATAAAGATACGCCACATACTGCGCACTTAAGCAAAAAAGGATAAAAAATTCAACAAAAAGATATCCAATGAAAATTTCAATAATAATATACTGTGGCGAAATTTGAGCATCACATTTTCTACATCTGCCGTGCAAAATAATATAACTAAAAATCGGAATATTATCATACCACCGAATCAACGTAGAACACGATGGGCAACATGATCGCGGCTTAACAACTGACTTCCCCTCTTCAGGTAGACGATAAATACATACATTAAGAAAACTACCGACGCATGCCCCAAATAAAAAAAGAAAAAGGGTAAAGAAAAAGAAGTTGTTTGTAATAAATTGCTGGATTGTGTCCATGATAATTAATTTCGTATAATTATAGTTTGCTCTTCAAAGCTTTCTGCAGCGCTCTGCGCATCTCTGCCACGGGTGCTCTCTTTCCCGTCCAGATTTCAAAGGCTTTTGCTCCTTGATGGAGCAACATACCCAGGCCATTTGAAGTGCGACATCCGTTCCTTCGAGCAACTGTGAGTAACTTTGTGTGCGCAGGGTTATAAATTAAATCGTATACATATAATTTCTTACGTTGAAAAATATGCGAAGGAACAAGCAAAGGGTCTGTCTTCTTCAAACCAATGGGTGTAGCATTCACGAGTAAATCTACCTCAGGCAGCACGCTTTCGTACTCCTGCTCACCTGCTTTAACAATAGTAAACTGTACTTTTTTAAAAAAAGGTGAAAAATGTTTTTTTAATTTCTCTGCCTTCCTGCGAATGCAGTCTGCTATGACTATTTTCTTAGCCCCTCCTTTTGCAAGAGCATAGATACATGCTCGTGCAGCTCCTCCCGCCCCAATGAGCAATATGCTTTTCCCCCGTGGGGAAAATCGTAAATCTTCATTGAGGGAGCACGCAAAACCGTAGGCATCAGTATTGTAACCATGCAACATTTTCCCTTGTTTGACAGTATTAACTGCTCCGATAATACGCGCCTCGTGAGAAACCGTATGTAAAATCGGTATTATTTTTTCTTTGTACGGAACCGTCACATTAAACCCATTAAAGGGAAGAAGGTGCAACCCCTTAATCACCGTCGCAAACCTTTTAGGTTCAATCTCAAACGTCATATACAGGCCATGCATCTTCATCTTTTTGAGTGCTGCCATATGCATAGGAGACGAAAGGGAATGTGAAAGTGGATAACCGATAAGAGAAAATAAATGGAATGACTTTCTAGAGATACCCATTATTCTATATATGGAAAATCATTGAACATTGTCGTAGAAACACACACATCAGCCGGCAACTATGCTTCTACCATTACCATTAAAGGACACATTGTTTCTTCGTATCCTTTTTCTTCGTGCGAACAACAATCTTATTTAACGCCTTAAGGTAAGCCTTTACACTGGCTTCAATAATATCAGTACTGGTGCCACGTGCTGATATTTCTTCGTTCTTCGAAGAAACTTTGATGTTCACTTCTCCCAGTGCGTCCTTACCCCAGGTAACTGATTGTATCGAATAGTCTATGAGCTTCATCTTTTGTTTCGTTATCGATTCGATGGCCTTATAACATGCATCCACCGGACCATCACCTGATGAAACAGCCTTAAAGACTTTATTCTGCTTCTTAATGCCGATTGTCGCTTTAACCGGTTTTCCTGTTTCGACGTGTATGCCCATTGACACAAGCTGCCACGTTACCGGAATGCGAATAATTTCATCTTCAACAATTGCTTCAAGATCTTCATCAAATACATTTTTCTTTTTATCTGCAAGGTTTTTAAACCGTTTAAACGCTTTGGCAAGTTGTTCATCCGTAAGGTCAAATCCTAACTTTTTTAACCGTTCACGAAACGCATGACGTCCCGAATGTTTTCCCATCACCAGCTGTGTTCCTGACAGCCCTATCGTTTTAGGATCCATAATTTCGTATGTCTGACGTTTTTTGAGAATTCCATCCTGATGAATGCCCGCTTCATGGCGAAATGCATTTTTCCCCACAATTGCCTTATTCGGTTGTACATTCATCCCCGTAATATGCGAAATCAGCCGTGATGCTTTAATAATTTCCTTTAATGTAATATCAGTATACGCATTAAAAGTATCTTGCCGCGTATGGAGTGCCATGACAATTTCTTCCATTGAGGCATTCCCTGCGCGTTCACCAATACCATTGATGGTACATTCAACTTGATTCGCGCCGTTAGCAATCGCCGCAAGCGAATTTGAAACAGCAAGTCCCAAATCATTATGACAGTGAACACTGAGGGTTACTGTTTTACCTAATACCGGTATTTCCTTCACGAGATACTGTATCAGCTCCCCAAATTCATGAGGAATCGCATACCCGACGGTATCCGGTATATTGACTGCTGTTGCTCCCGCATCGATTGCAGCCTTTACAATCTCAACAAGATATTCCGGTTCAGTGCGGCTCGCATCTTCAGGCGAAAATTCAATGTCACTAAAAAACTTTCGCGCATATGTGATATTCTTTTTCGCTATCTCAATCAGTTCTGCCTTACCTTTTTTTAATTTATACTCACGGTGAATTTGCGATGTTGCAAGAAATACGTGAATACGTTTTCGTTTTGCATAGCGTAATGCCTCACGAGCAGCATCAATATCAGGCTTTACCATGCGCGCAAGCCCACAAAGAATGGGTTTTTTAACATTCTTTGAAATGCGCTGGATAGCTTGAACTTCACCAGGAGATGAGGCAGGAAATCCTGCTTCAATAATGTCCACACTAAGCCGCTCAAGCTGCTTTGCAACCTGCACCTTCTCTTCTGGCGTCATTGATGCACCAGGACATTGTTCCCCATCACGAAGCGTTGTATCGAATATGTAGATTTTTCGTTTCGTATTCATTGATTACTCTTTCATTTTATCCAATTCATCATACCGCGTAACTCTTTTCCCACCTTTTCAATCGGGTGGTTATCATCACGTTCACGTGCTTTATTAAAATTCGGTCTTCCTTTTTTATTTTCATCGATCCATTCTTGAGCAAACGAACCGTCCTGTACTTCCCCTAACATTTTCTTCATTTCTTTCCTCGTTGCGTCATTAATAATTCTCCGTCCGCGTGAATAATCGCCATACTCGGCTGTATCAGAAACACGGCGGCGCATCCCCGAAATTCCGGTCGTATTAATGAGGTCCGTAATGAGTTTCAGTTCGTGTAAACATTCAAAGTAGGCGATTTCCGGCTGATAACCTGCTTCCACAAGGGTGTCAAATCCCGCACGCACAAGCTCACTGACCCCGCCGCACAACACTGCCTGTTCACCGAAAAGATCCGTTTCGGTTTCTTCCTTAAACGTCGTTTCAAGAACGCCTGCCCGCGTACCGCCAACACCTTTTGCATATGCAAGTGCCAAATCACGAGCCTTCCCGCTCGCATCTTGCTCGACTGCAATTAAACAGGGTACGCCTTTTCCCTCTTCGTATTGTGAACGCACCAATGCCCCCGGCCCTTTTGGTGCCACCATAAATACATCTACCGTTTTAGGCGGAATAATCTGCTTAAACACAATATTAAATCCATGAGAAAAACAGAGTGCTTTTCCTTCAGTGAGATGTTTTTTAATTTCATTTTCGTAGACCATTGCCTGTACATGATCCTGAGTCAAAATTTGAATAATATCTCCCTTGGCCGCGGCCTCTTTTGCCGAGACAGGAGAAAACCCGTCTTTCTTCGCTTGTTCAAAATTAGCAGTACCTTCGACTTCACTCACAATAACACTCACGCCACTATCACGCAGGTTAAGACTCTGGCCGCGCCCCTGAATACCATATCCAATAACCGCAATTTTTTTTCCCTTTAAAAGATCGAGATTCGCATCTTTATCATAATACATCTTTGCCATTGAGATCCCTCCTTAAATGAGTCCCTCTCTATTTTATATATATTTATAGAAAGGTACGAATTAACCCAGCACTAATCTTTAATTACCATTGTTTGTTTATGAAATTATGTTCTATTCTGATGTTATTGTAACTTTTTTCCCAACACCGATTTAAAAACTTAGTGCTGGGTAAATTCAGACAACAACTTAGCTTCACTTCCGCTCGCTAAGTTGTGTCTTCATTTATTTTTTTTCTTAGATTGAACGTGTTTTTTTGTTGATTTTGTTGTCACTGTTTTTTTACCCACAACCTCACTTTTTCGCGCCATCGAAATAACACCGGTTCGAGCAACTTCTTTTATTCCATATGGTTGCATCAACTCAAGCATTGCGTCAACTTTGCTGTCTGTACCAGTGACTTCTATTGTCATTACATTTGAACTTGCATCGACAATTTTTGCACGAAATGTTTGTACAATCTGCATTACTTCCATTCTGGTAGATGATGTTACATTAACCTTTACTAAAACGAGCTCACGATCAATGCTCTCTTGGTTTGTCATATCAACAACTTTAATAACATCAACAAGTTTATTGAGCTGTTTCATAACCTGTTCCAGCACATGCTCGTCGCCGCCTACAACAATAGTCATACGGGAGATACTCGGATCTTCTGTTTCCCCCACCGCAAGACTATTAATATTAAATCCACGGGATGAAAAAAGTCCTGCAACATGTGCTAATACACCAAAATGATTTTCCACTAAAACTGATATCGTATGTTTCATTTTATTCTCCTTAAATGAGTCCCTCTCTATTTTTTTATATATTACAGGAAGGGACGAATTTATCCCCACACCAATTACTGATTTATTTTTAAACTTATCCCCACACCAATTGTGGGGCATAAGTTCCGACATAACATTTTAGTTTCGCTTATGCTCACTAAAATGTGTCGTCACTTAAGCCATGCCCCCAATCATACGATCGATTGCTTGTCCAGCCGGAACCATGGGGAACACATTTTCTTCTCTATCAATAATAACATCGACAAAAACAGGTCCGTTATGTTTAAGTGCCTTTTTAATGGCGGGTTCAACCTCAGCATTTTTCGTTACTCGAATACCGAGAGCACCGTACGCCTCTGCAATCTTCATAAAATCAGGATTTCCCGTTGTCTGCAAATCCGTATGAGCATACCGCTTACCATAAAACAACTCCTGCCATTGCCTCACCATGCCAAGATATCCGTTATTAAGAATAATTACCTTAACCGGAATTTTATTCGCAACTGCGGTTGATAGTTCTTGGATATTCATTTGAATAGATCCATCACCGGCAATATCAATAACCGTTTTCTCCGGCATTCCTATCTGAGCACCAATAGCAGCAGGAAATCCATATCCCATCGTACCAAGGCCACCACTTGAAAGAAAGGTACGTGGCTTTGTATATTCATACCATTGTGCAGCCCACATTTGATTCTGTCCTACCTCAGTAACAACAATTGCATCTCCTTTGGTAAGTTTGCAAACGACTTCAATGACATACTGTGGTTTTATTGTTTTACTATCCTTTTTATACTGTAACGGATATTTCTCTTTCCATTGCGCAACCTGCCGCAACCAAGGCTTAATCTTCAGTGGTTTTACCTGCTTAATTAATTCTTTCAAAACATTTTTCGCATCTCCGACAATAGGAAGATCAACGCGTACGGTTTTTGAAATCGATGAAGGATCGATATCAATATGAATAATTTTTGCATGCGGTGCAAATTCATCGATTTTCCCGGTCACTCGGTCATCAAAACGTGCGCCAACTGAAATCAGGAGATCACATCCTTGAACTGCATGGTTTGCGTATGCGGTACCATGCATTCCTAACATTCCTAATGACAAAGGATCATTTTCCGGAAATGATCCCAAAGCATTCAATGTTGTTGTTACCGGAACACTGAGTTTGCGCGCAATGGTTGTCAATTCTGCACTTGCCCCAGAAATAATAACGCCGCCGCCAACATAGAAAAGGGGCCGCTTAGCCTGATTGATTAAATCAACCGCCTTCTTTATCTGCCGCGGATGTCCGTAGACAACCGGTTTATAACTTCGTATATCAACCTGCGCAGGATATTCAAATTTACATGATGCAAGAGTAATATCAACCGGTATATCAACTAAAACCGGTCCTGGCCTTCCGGTAGAAGCAATATGAAAGGCTTCCCGAATAACGCGTGCAAGGTTTTTTACATCCTTAACCAAATAATTATGTTTGGTAATCGGACGAGTAATACCAACCATGTCGGCTTCTTGAAACGCATCATTTCCTATTAAATGAGTTTTGACCTGTCCGGTCAATGCAACCATAGGAATTGAATCCATATATGCCGTAGCAATCCCGGTAACTAAATTAGTCGCACCAGGACCAGATGTTGCAATACAAACACCAACCTTACCTGTTGCACGTGCATAGCCGTCTGCCATATGAGCCGCGCCCTGTTCATGCCGCACTAAAATAAACCGTATATCAGAACTGTACAGCGTATCAAATATGGGGATAACTGAACCCCCTGGATAGCCAAACATAACTTCAACGTTTTCTCGTTTTAAACATTCTATTAATATTTCAGATCCTGTCATGGTAGCCATTGTGTAATCTCCTTTAATGAAACCAAAACTTATAGAATGAAATGAACATAAGTTTTATGGTTGAATTAATCCCGTTAGACAGCCGTCAAAGTAAGGTCTAATCGGGACACTGATTGTGAAATCCCTGTCTCTGTTGTCCCGATCCCCTTCGGGGACGGGACGCATTCAGACGTACACTTTAGCTTCATTTCATTTGCTCAAGTGTGTCTTCATGCGAATTAATGATTTAAAATGCTCTGCTGCTACGGTTGCTTACCGCAGCACTGCGCCTGTATTCGCTGACGTTACCATATCACTATACCGCCGTAAATATCCGCTCTTTACTTTGGGTATAAACTTTTTCCGTTCCTTCGTCCTACGGGCAAGTTCATTCTTACCCAATTTCAGAGTGATTGAGCGTTTCGGTATATTGATTTCAATCATATCACCATTTTTGACCAGACCGATCATACCACCTTCTGCTGCTTCAGGTGAAATAT
>JAHJGZ010000095.1 GCA_018823795.1 Candidatus Omnitrophota bacterium | reverse complement strand
TGGTGTCAGCCAATCTTTAATTGGATTGACTATTGTTGCGGTAGGCACATCACTACCGGAACTTGCGACTTCAGCAGTTGCGGCATATAAGAAAAACGCTGACATTGCAGTTGGCAATATTATTGGATCGAATATTTTTAACATTTTCTTTGTTTTAGGGATTTCAGCTTTAGTAAAACCGTTGCCAATCTCAGGGAGTGTCAACTCCGATATTTTTGTTTTGATTGGGAGTACGTTGCTATTGTTTATTTTTATGTTTACAGGAAAAAGAAGGATGATTGACCGCTGGGAAGGTGGATTATTTATTTTGTGTTATGTCGCATATATAGTTTTTTTAATAAGAAAAGGTTAAAGAAAGTATGAAGAATTTTGTTAATCATTTAAAGCTATACGTTTTTCGAGGGTTGCTTGCGCTCATTCCGATAGGGCTGACAATTTTTACAATTCGGATTATTTACATATTTATAGATAAAAGAGTCATGGAAGCAGTTGATCAGTATATTGGACGTCGTATTCCCGGATTAGGATTGCTGTTGTTTGTTGCTGTGCTGTATTTTGTAGGCATGATTACCAGCAACGTTTTGGGCAAACGCATGATCTCGGTGTTTGATCAACTTATGAGTAAAATTCCTTTAGCCAAGACTGCTTATCAGGTTGGAAAGCAAATTTCTGATACGCTTGCTTTACCAGAGAAGCAAATATTCAAAAAAGCAGTTTTGGTTGACTATTTTAAGCCTGATGCATGGGTTGTAGGGTTTGTTACTGGGGAGATAAAAGATGAGGAATCGGGATGTCAATTGCTAAAAGTTTTTATACCAACCGTTCCAAATCCAACATCGGGTTTTCTTGTTATTTTAAAAGAGTCACAAACGAAGAATCCAAATTGGGCGGTTGAAGAAGCCATGAAAATGGTGATTTCGGGAGGGATTATCGGACCCGATATCATAGCGGTGAAAAATTATGATAAGTAGCACTGGTAAAGCAACTATGAGGCGATCAGTAAGGGGCTATTTGCCAATAATTGGAAAGTCCTTCGTATTTTTAATAAAGGAGATGGATGCATTATCTTAACGAACAAAACATTTTTTTATTTTTAGTTCAGATATCTTTACTATGGATATTTGCTCGAGGGTTAGGTGAATTATTCCGCAAATGGAAACAACCTACCATTACAGCGGAAATTCTTACAGGTATTTTATTGGGACCTACTATTTTAGGTCGAGTATCTCCTGCGGCATATAATTGGATATTTCCTCGTGATGTTATTCAGCAAAATATGCTGGAAACAGTTGCATGGGTTGGGATACTTTTCTTTTTGTTGAAAACTGGTCTGGAAATGGATTTTTCCAGCGCTTGGCGTCAAAGGAAACATGCAGTAACCATTTCCATATCAGACGTTGTTATACCTATGATTATCGCTTTTATCCCTACAGTGTTTATTGCTCCAAACTATTTAACAGATCCCAGCCATAAGTATCTATTGTCACTTTTTATCGCAACCATCATGACGATAAGTGCGTTGCCGGTAACGGCGAGAGTTCTTCAAGATTTGAATCTTTATAAAACTGATGTTGGTTTTCTTATTATGGGGGCATTGTCGCTCAATGATATTATTGGCTGGGCTGTTTTTACTATGGTTCTTGGAATTGTCACACAAGCGAGTTTCAATATAGCTAGCATTGGTATTGTGCTTTTTTCAACAGTTGCATTTAGTGTGTTTTGTTTGACGGGAGGTAAACACCTTACGAACCTTGCTATAACAAAGATGCAGAAAATGAAGTTACCCGAACCAGGGTCTTCCTTAACGGTCATTTGTCTTATAGGAAGTATTTGTGGCGCGATAACTCTTAAGATTGGCATTCATGCCTTATTTGGATTCTTTATCGCTGGGATAATGGCAGGTGAAGCAAAAGCACTGTCAGAAAAAACAAGAAACATTATTTCACAAATGGTTCATTCGATATTTATACCATTATTTTTTGCTAACATCGGATTAAAAAGTGATTTTCTAAAGAATATCGATTGGTTTTTGATTGCTTTTATTACAATTATTGGAATCGCCGGCAGGTATTTAGGGGCATGGCTGGGTGTAACTTTTACAAATCATCATAGAGTCAATAGATCGATCATAGCAATAGCTCATACACCTGGCGGTGAAATGCAAATAGTAGTCGGGATACTTGCGCTTGAGTATGGGTTAATTAAAGAGCCTGTATTTGTGGCTATCGTTTTTGGAGCAATTTTATCATCTGTAATTATTGGTCCTTGGATGTCGATTGCTTTAAAACAACGAAAAAAAATTAACATTATAGAATTCTTTGGTAAAAGATTGATTTTACCAGAACTAAAGGCAATCGATAGAGATAATGCAATTAGAGAATTAAGCGAACTGATATCTGAGCAGGAAAACATGCCAAGCAAAGATGAAGTTTTTTCTTCTGTTATCACTCGTGAAGATACGATTGGAACTGGATTAGAAGAAGGGGTTGCTATTCCTCATGCCCGCATGGCTAATATAAAATATCCTTTGATCGCTGTCGGACGTTCTTTTGTTGGAATTGATTGGAATTCTCCCGATGGGAAATTAACGAATCTTGTTTTTATGATTCTAACTCCACAAGATGATGACTGGGTACAGCTTCAAATTTTACGATATATCGCAATCGCTTTAAAAGATTGGAAGTCCAGAGAAATATTATTGAATCGAAACAATAATAATGTTTTATGGGAAGATATAAGGAAAATATTTGAAACTCAGTATATTCAAAAAAAGCCTAAACAAATGCCTCGACTTAATCAGAAGGGAGCAAAGAGTTGATAGCTTGCTCCATGTGCTTTTGGGTTTGGAAGGAAGCCAGTTTCAGGAGTCGTTTTCCGGAAAATCTGCGAAGCATAATCGGATCTTCCGTTTGTTGTAGTTTTGTGATAAAATCTGTAGGTAAGTTATCAATGATCTTTAATAATTGTGATATCCTTGCTCGAGATACGTTAAAGT
>JAHJGZ010000094.1 GCA_018823795.1 Candidatus Omnitrophota bacterium | reverse complement strand
GTGTCGGTTTGAGTAGTGCTTCGTACTCCTTTCTTTCAATGTTTTCTTTCTCAGCCAATGTAGTGGCAATCTTATTTAATAATCCTCTCCTTTTCTTAAGTATTATTCTGGCAGTGGTTTTTGCTTTTTTCATAAAGAGAGAAACTTCTTCGTCGATTTGCGTGGCTATTTTTTCTGAATAGTTTCTTTGTTCGCCGATTTCTTTGCCTAAAAATATCAATTCTTCTTTATCCCCGAAAGCGATTGGTCCAAGTTTTTCTGACATGCCGTATCTTTTTATTAGACTTCTGGCAAGCTTTGAGGCTTTTTTACAATAGATATGTGCCGCATCAGGAAGTGTTTTGAGCCTCAGTGCGCCGGTCTTGACAAAGATGTTCGATGTGTAATCAAAAGTATAGCCAAGAGAAAACAACAGGACGATCGGCGTAAATACAACAAAAGAAATAACAAACAGCCAGAAAAAAAATATCTGAGCTATGCGATAATAATCTCTTTCGATCGTCTTCATAGCATTGTCACCTGCGGTGTCTTTAGACGAAAACGCAGCCGTCTATTTTCCCCAAAAGGCATCTGCCTCTTTTTCCATCTTTTCAAGCCGGGTGTAGTAATCCGGGAATTCATTGAGATGCGCCAACGCGATCTTTCCGGTCGTCAGGGCATCATCATTCGTGACGTTGGTTGCCCCGTCACAGACACCGTGTTATAATTCAACATCCATTCCCATCCGGACTTGCTCAATGTCAAATTTATCCCACGTAATACCGAGTTGTCCACCGATATTCCGCGCGACCGTTTCGAGATGGGAAACTGTTCTAAAACACTATATCCTCAGCTACTCCCTGCTGGCCGTCGCGGAACATTTTGACGACCAAAAGATTTGTTATGCGTATGTTTTGGCCGTACCTCAGTGTTGAAATGGGTCGGTCTGCTCTTTTTTTTATCGTTCGCGTCCCCTGCATTCTCCTGTTGCTCAGCAGTTTCTTTCTGTTTGAGTAATTCTTTTTGCTGAGCCGTCTCATCTTTTGCAAGATGACATTTCTTATACTTCTTTCCTGAACCACACGGACATTGATCATTCCGTCCGGTGATTTTTAACCGCGCGTCAAAATCCTGCTCATCCATATCTCTCCATCCTTTTTTTTTGTTATCGAAACGTTACCCTCGTCCGTTGCTATTGCGTGTGTACGAGTGATGTAAAATAATCAGGCATCTTTGTCGTAAAGGTCATCTTCTCTTTTGTATAGGGATGTACGAGTGAGATGGAGACCGCGTGAAGTGCAAGTCTCTTCATGCTATTCTTGTTTCCCCCATACTTTTTATCTCCAACCACCGGACAGCCTTTATCCGCACAGTGGACCCGTATCTGATTTTTCTTGCCGGTAAGCAAATCTATTTCAAGCAAACTGTACTTTTTTGATTGTCTCAGAACTTTATATCCGGTTCGGGCAAGCTTCCCTTTTTTCGGATCATCAACCGAATACATTTTCTGAGCACGGTTTTCTGCCAGGTATGAGGTAATGACCCCCTCCTTCTCCGGTAACGTTCCGTTGACGACGGCAGCGTAGATTTTTTTAAATCCTTGCCACTCATCCTGTAGGTAACGCTTGGCATTTTCATTTTTTGCAAAAACAATAATACCGGATGTATCTCTATCGAGACGATGCACGATAAACACCCGGTTGCGCGATTTGCTATTCCCTCTTCGCACGTACTCATTTAAAAGATAATGCGCGGTGTTTTCTCTGACTTTCTCAGTACTGACGGTTAAAAGCCCGCTCCTTTTATCCACTACTAAGATATCATGGTCTTCAAACAGAATAGCAAGCCCCCGTGGCTGAAATTTTTTAGAAGGCCTTTTAAAGTTTTTCTGATGTTCGCTCATACTCGTTCCTTTACCGATTACCTGCGATGCTACACCAGGACCCGGACACGGCGGACGGTTAAAAAACCCCTTCAGCACAACCTCATGTTTCACCAACGAGATGAGCCCGCTCAATCAGTACATTCGGGCTTTACGTATACTGCTACATTGTGGGTCGTCTATAATAGCGAATGGAAGGATTTTAATCAAGGGAAATTACCCTATTTTTGTCTGCAGTATCCACTTCAATGGGTTGTCGGTGTTGGGCTTACCACAGGGCTTTTTGGCATGAAAATTTTTGAAAATTTCTGTGGAAAAAAGATTTTTCCAGCGTATAATAATGCAAAATTTAAAGAGGTTCTGATGCGTATGTTTTCTCATAGTCCCCTGCGGGGCGGGGCGTCAGATACGAGCAGTTCAGTATATGAAACGTAAAAAAAGAAAATCAAAGAAGAAACCTTCCCTGAGCATCGGGGTTGAGCTTGAAGCATACTCCATTGCCGTCCAAGAAAAAAGAATCTGCCGTGAATTACATTTCCCGCGCCGCGGCTCGGTCGAGAAGGGTGAACGTTTTCTCCGCGACTGGAGCATCGGTACCGAATATAACAGTAAAGTTTTTACCACCATCCGTGAAGCTATTTTTCTTCTCAAAAACGGCCTGCGCAAGTACACCCATTTCAGAAAAAAGGTAAACGGCAATAACCATCACGTTATTTTTCCTGTTGGCGGGTGGATCGACCGGTTTGCCGGATGCCACATTCATATCGCGCTCGGGAAAAAAGGGATCGCTTATGACCAGGGGCAACGCCTTGCCCCCTATCTCTACAGTCATATCCCCTTTCTTATTGCGCTGACCGCAAACTCTCCGGTGTGGCGAAATAAAATTACCTCCGTTGCATCAAACCGTCTTTTACTCGGCTCGGATAAATATTGTAAAGTCTCACGGCCGACCAAACTCTACAAACAGCATTACCGTGAAATTACGTTTAATAAAGGAAAAATAGTGAAGCCGTCAACGCTTGAAATACGGATCTGCGATAGTTCCCTTCCCGAATTTACGGTTGCGGCCCTTTGCGTCTCATATGCGGTGGCACTCCGGTGGCTGCGGCACAAACCGCCGCTTAACCGCTCGACACAGTCAAACCACCTGAAAGCACGAGACGCTGCTATCCGCAACGGCGTGAAAGCGCGTCTGGTATGGTCAAATCACTGGATCACGGTTCCGCAGTATGTTGACCTTCTGTTCCGCAAGTATAAAGATGAATTTGATGAGATGGATATCCCGGATGAGATCCTGAGCATATTTAAATACCTAAAAAAAGGATGGAATCAGGCTGAAGTCATCAGGCAGGCAGCAGTGAAATGCCGGAAGAAAAATGCAGCAACCTGGCAACGGCAATTTGCCGTCAAGTATATTCCCGCGATACAAGAATTGCTTGACGGTAATTCATACACACACTTTGCACATCGGCTGGGAATTACGTTGCCGAAAATAAAGCGAACCTGGCTGGGGCATGCGCCCCGGTAATAAGGAACTCCCGTGCTGAGGAAAAAAATAAAAAAAAGAATACGTAGAAAATATGGACGGCCGCTCATTGGAATCACCTGCGAAGTCCATAAACTCAAACCAAACTACTCGCAGTTTGAGCTGATGTGCGATTACCGTTATGTGCGCTCACTCATCAGGGCCGGGGCCGTTCCGGTGCTCATCCCCATTAATCCGATGGTCGGCGATGTGACGCATGTGCTTGACCATATCTCAGGGCTCGTCATCGTAGGCGGCGGAGATATTCACCCCGCCTTTTACGGAGAGAAATCGACGAAAAAAATGCGGTCAGTCTACCGGGGCCGGATCTATTTTGAAACACGGCTTTACCACGCAGCCGTGAAGAAGCGGTTTCCGGTATTGGCAATATGTTATGGCATGCAGCTTATGAACGTCATCCATGGCGGAACATTGTATCAGGATATTCAATCTGATATCAACGGCATGCACAATCACCGCTCAAAGAAGTACCCATTCCACCGGGTAACACTCCAGCCCGATTCTCTGTTTCGAAAAATTTTTAAAAAAACCTCATTCATGGTCTACAGTGACCACCATCAGTCAATTAAAACATTGGGGAAAGGACTCAACGTGGGTGCTGTATCGGCTGACGGCATTCTCGAAGCTGTTGAAGGGCCGAGCGGGAGTATCGGTGTACAATGGCATCCGGAACGCCAACCAAAAGACGCTGAGCAGCAGCGATTATTCCGTTATTTAGTCCGCCGTGCCGGCATCTATCGGCACCAGCATCGCCATACATAAAAAAGGCCTGCATCACGTTATCGGTGATACAGGCCCTCGTATATCCTAGGAATTATTCCTGGGTTGTATCGACTTCTTCATCTTCATCAACTTCAGGTTCGTCAATATCCTCGGTCTCGATTTCTTTCGCAACCGCAATTGCAATAAAATTACCGTCATCTTCGATAAAATCAATCTCGACAATATCGTCAGCAACCAACTCTTCTGGTGTGGCTATTTCATACAAATCCGTATCAGGTGTAATCATAAATGTCTGACTTATCTCTTTTTCTAAATCATAATCATACACCAGTGCTACAACACTCTCTTCCGATGCGCTCACAACGGTACCGTAGGCATACGATACGTCCTCCTCCGGTTCATCCTGCGCATTCACTACCGGTGCTGCCCATATAACAAGCAATACAATAACACACTTCCAACCATTTTCTTTCGCTTCATTTTTTTATCTCCTCTTCAATAAATTAAAGTCGATTATTTTTTTATATAACACATGCGCGTTTTGTAATCAGTCACTGATGTCGTATGCGCAGGATCTGGAAAACCATACTACAAACCACTAGTATGGTTATGCTAATAAATTCGACATATTATATAACGATTTTTTTAAAAAACAACCATTTATTTATGTGTAATAAAAAAAGCCGCTCTGACCTTTACGATCAGAACGGCTTTTCTTTTTCACAACAAAAAAACTAAAGTATTACAATCGAATAAATAGTTTTTTGTAGCGCTCTTATTTTAAATGCTTACTCACTAACTTTGTCATCTCAAACATAGATACTTGCTTCTTGCCAGCAAAAACAGCTTTTAAATTTGCATCTGCATTGATATTGCGTCTGTTCTTTTTATCCTGCAAATCATTTTTCTTAATGTAAATCCATAACTTCTTGACGACCTGTGTCCGTGGTAACGGCTTACTTCCCACGATCTCTGCCAAAGCTGCACTTGGCTGCAAAGGCTTCATGAAAGCTGCATTCGGTTTTCTTTTTGCCATACTTTTTCCTTTCGTTTATGTCGCTTGTTTATTTATTTTTTCATCCTGCCTACGTTGAGACGGGATAGTGATAAACACATTTATCATTTTTTGTAAAAAATCAATGTGTATTATACCCTGCTTTTTCATAAAAAGTAAATATTTAATAATTGACCGGCTGCGAAGCCACCGAGATACCATTAATGACTGGCCAGTTTTTCAACGAGTTGCGAGGTACAAAAGGGGCACCTCGTTGCTTGTAGCGATATGCTCGAAAAGCAGTACGGGCATGATTTCTGCGTCGGAGCAATGGATCCAGTATCCTCTTTTCGTTTTAATTTATTTATTTGTTTGACCAGCATAAAGGTGCATACCGCAACGATTAAGAACGAGATGAGCGTATCAATGAAGAGGCCATAGTTTACGGTGACTGCACCGGCTGCCTTTGCTGCAGCCAACGACTGATACGTGCCGCCTGATAGATTAAAGTACAAATTTGAAAAATCGAGTTTTCCGGTAATCATCCCAATAGGAGGCATCACAATATCCGAGACTAATGAACCGACAATTTTACCAAACGCCGCTCCAATAATAATGCCCACCGCCATATCAACGACATTGCCGCGAACCGCAAATTCCTTGAATTCTTGAATAATTTTCATGTGTGGTATCTCGAGTTATCCTGATGAGACATCGTCTTGACTGCTGTCTAACGGGGTCTAATTCATTCATGTATCCCAACTGCTTCACCTTGTCTGCCTACGCCTGCCTAACGGCAGTCAGGCGAAGCAAACAGTTGGGATGCATTCGCACAGTAACTTATGTCGCACTATGTGCTCCATAAGTTACGTGCTCATGTATATTTTTTATACAAATCAAGGGTACCTTTGGTCACCACCTGTCGGGTATAACTTGTCTCAACCATGTTGCGTCCCACCCTTCCTAATCGGGCCCGGAGCTCAGCGTCGCCGAAGAGCTGGACGATGCGTGAAGCTAGTTGTTCATAATCCTTCGGTGGCACCACATACCCATTAATGCCGTCTTGAATGATCTCGGGCATCCCCCCCATCTTCGTTACAATCATCGGCTTGGCACAGGCCATGGCTTCAAGCATTGTCAGACCAAACGGTTCAAATGCGTTGGATGGGTAGATACATACGTCAGATGCCGCATACATCTGCGGCATATCTTCAAGGCTGTAAAAATCGAGTAATACATTATCGCGCACCTTAAGCTTTTCAATAAGATGTACCATGTAGGCAATATCTTTCTGCTGCGAAAGCCCCCAGTCGATAATGTTTTTCGTGCCGGCTAAAATAAGCATTGCATTGGGAACTCTCGCCTTGACCAGCCGTAATGCTTTGATACTTACGTCGCATCCTTTGGCCCATCCCATGCGGGCAGGATGAAAAAATATTTGTTTCCCTTGCAATTGCGGATATTTTTTAAAGATTTTATTCGGATTGATTGCCGGATGAAATATTTTTTCGTCAACGCCGTGATGGACCGTCGTAATATTACGCTGATTGCATCCGATCCCTATCAATTCCTTTTCAATAAAATGACTCACGGCAATAATGTGCGTCCACTTAATCTCGGTCGTTAACTCAAAAAAAAGCATATCATCCCATACGTTATGCGCAGTCAGGAAAAGCGGGATGCCCTTCTTGAGCGTAAGTCGTTCAAGAATTTGCGCATGAGCTTTGCTGAAATAGTGCATATTGTGTACATGGATAATATCCGGTTTGTGTTTATTGATAAACGTCGTGAACACGTCTGTCACTTCTTGTTCAATGCCGATTAAACCTCTCTTAAACAGCCAGTTAAGATCCATTATTGGTGTGCGCTGGACATGGACCCCTTTGTAATTTACTTCCTGGGGTTCACCTTGTACACTACCGGTAAGCAGGCTGACGGTATGTCCCATTTCAACGAACGTTGGCAGCAGAATACACAAATGAGTTTCAACACCGCCGATAATAGGTGGAAATCCCCAATGCATCTGTGCAATGCGTAAATGCTTTTTACTTTTTTTCTGCATGAAAATCCCTTTTCTCTTTAATAATACCCTAATTTTTTTGCAACTTTCCCTTTTCGGAACGTATGTTTTTTATTGACCCGCAACAGATACTTTTTACCGTATATTTTCATAGCAACCTTTTTCTGAATGCTTGATTCGATCGTTATCTGGCAACTCGTATGCCCTGCTTCAACGCGTACGCAATTACCACGCCACAGGAGGCTCAACCGTATCGTATGCCAGGTCTGCGGCATGCACGGATGGATTGAGAGTATGTTTCGTGCGCGACGGATACCGGCAAACCCATGGACCATACATTGCCAGACGCCGCCGAGAGAGGCTGCGTGCATGCCTTCATCAGAATTATTGTGAAGATTGCTAATGTCAGCCCGCAGGGCGACATTAAAGAGTTGGTATGGCCGTGACAGCGCATCTGCTTCAATTGCGGTGAGACAGTAGATAGCCGGACTTAATGACGATTTATGCAATGTGCGTTTGATATAAAAATTAAAATTATTCCTCATTTCAAGCGGGCTGAAGCGGTCCCGCAAAAGATAGAGCAGCATCATCACGTCCGCTTGTTTGACCAACTGTGTTTTTGCATACTCTTTTACCTTGACCCCTTTTGGCAGCTGAGGAATACTGTTTTCATCGTACGTATCAATACGAACATATCGTTTTTTAAAAAAACCGTCGAATTGTTCGATGACCTTATCGCGGCGTTGTTTAAAAACAATACGCTCAGCAATGTATTTCCATCGGTCTGCTTCCTTGTCGTTAACGACGATTTTACTGCGAAGCGTTTTGTGTGTCTGCCGGTCATTCTTTTTAAGAATAAGGTAGAGTTTATACGCCTCGGATAAATTCCATTGTGCCAGCAGATTGGTGTAGGCATTATTATTTACGTTTTCATGAAATTCATCGGGACCGATTACGCCGTTGATTTCATACTTGCCCCGTTTATTACGGTTTACCCGTGATGCCCAGAAACGGGCGCTCTCAAACATCATTTCATACCCGTAACTGCGCATGAATGCATGATCACCCGTGATGTCAACGTAGAGGCACAGTGCATACATGATGTCAGCCGTAATATGATGCTCGAATCTATTTGTATTAATGCGGATAATAGTGCCGTCGATATTTTTAGCCCATGTCGGTGTTTCATCCTCGCCGATTCCTGCCGACTCCCAGGGAAACATTGCCCCGGCGTAGCCGTACTGTAGCGCATTCTCGCGTGCCTTGTCTAAACGATTGTAGCGATAGAGCAGCATATTGCGCGCAGTTTTGGGCATCACATATGCATAAAAGGGGAGCATAAATATCTCAGCATCCCAAAACACGTGCCCCCGATACCCTTCGCCGCTTAACGTGCGGGCACCAATACTTGAGAAACCTTCATCATCATGGCCGCAAATTAACATGTGGTAAAGATTAAAACGGAGATTTTTTTGAATGTCGGCAGTCCCTTCAACGGCAATATCAGCCCGGTCCCACAGCGTATGCCATGCATCCGTATGCCGTTTCAGATACGTAGTGAACGACCCATGGAATGCTTTTTTAAAAAAGCGAACTGCCTCCTTTTTCTTCTGCGCGCATGAGCGCTCGTCCGGTTCACTGGTAACGAGCGAAAAAACCTGTGTAAACACGGTCGGTACATTTTTTTTAAGCTTCAGACGAAGGGTCGTATCGGCACAATAATGGCGTTTCTGATGTATTTGGTAATAAAAACCGTGGTGGAAAATAACCGCATGCCTTTTTTCACACGTCTCAACCGCTAATGAATTGATCGGTGTATCCTGCGAGAGTTCTTTTATGATAAAATGCCGTTTATTCCCTTCGGTGACCGTCCCCTTATTATCAACGGCGATGTCAATTCCTGTTTGTATTTCAATCTCGGCATCAGCGTCAAGAGGGGTCAGCACCATTTGCATAAACCCGATATTTTTTTCATGCAAGGAAACAAATCTGATTGATTGATAGTCGAAACGTTGCTTTTTACTATTCTGATACACCGTGCGGCGAAGGAGCAGTCCGTCGTACATGTTTAAAATCCGCTCATGCGCGATACTATCCATTGCACTGACGTCAAACTTTTCCCCTTTAACTGAAAATTTAAAACAAAGTGGATTGGGGAAATTGACTAATTCAGAGACCTGGGCGGTCATCCGGTCGAAAATGCCCGCACAGTAGGTGCCGGGCATGGCCCCATTCGGTTTTTCTTCCAACACACCACGGAGTCCGATGAGACCGTTACCAAGCGCGAACTGGCTTTCGCGTACATTTTGAATACTCTTATCAAACAGGTGCTCTTTTATACACCAGAGGTCGTGTCCTTTATACTGCGCATATATATCCTTCACCGACAGCCACCCCTTTCACATTTATTACAACATTGATTGGGTATTATAACACATAATTGAAATTAAAAAAATATGTAAAATAATGGCCAGAATACGGTTAGTTGATTTTAACGCGAGGAATGGCTACGTTGATTGATTTTTTTCTAATTAATTTGTCTGTCTGATAATATACCTTTTTTTTGTCTAGAGTGACTGCTAATAAGACAATTTTTATACTCCTTCATTTAAACTGTAACAAGACCGGACAGCCTCAGCGTACAAATAGTTGCACTTACGGACATAAAATATTACAAAACAACAAGTTATGGAAATCATCCCCCTTGACATCTGGCGGCGAGGTGTTATATTTTTAGCAGAACAGGAGGTGATGACAATGAAAAGGACAGTGGTGGTTATTGATGATTTTGACGAAATGACAGATGCAGTGGCTGATGTTCTCGAGTCAGATAAATTTGATGTTGTTTGTTTTTCCGAGGCACGCGCGGCGTTGGATTACATTAACGAGAACAAAGTCGAGGTGGTAATTACCGACGTACGCATGCCGGAAATCGACGGCACTGAAGTTATTCGCCGTTTGAAAGAGACTGACCCGTTAATACAGGTTATCATTATGACTGCATACCCGTCGGTCTACCTTATTATTCAAATGCTCGAAGCGGGTGCAGTAGATTTTTTGATTAAACCGTTTGATGTGGAAATACTTCAACGCGCTGTTGAACAAGCTCTTGATCGATTTCAACGATGGGAACATTTAAAGATTGAATATGTTAAACAGAAAAAAAAGAAACTAAATGACAGGCGCGCTTCATAAGGGCTGCTTTACCCCTGCCTGTTTCGTAGACAGGGGCAAACGTCAGAGAGCGGTTACTTTTTTTCAAAAACGGCAAACAATGCCAGTATTGCTATGGCAAAGATTGCAATGACTATCCAATGGTTGACGCCGATCAACTGCGGTATGGTTACTTTTCCCATCTCACCCCACAGAAGAACACTGCGTTTCATAATCGGATATATTTCTGCATATATGGCAGCACCACACAGCATTCCTATGACTACCCACACTGCATGAATACGGCCTTCGGCAACGGCCCCAACAGCAGTTCCGGGACAAAAACCGGCAATCGCCCACCCAATACCAAATAAGAGTCCGCCGATACTTTGGGCAGCAATCTGCGTTGCTTTCAAATCGAGCGCAATAACACCCCTATCAAGACATGCATAAATGCCGATCATGCCGACAATGACCGCAGAGAGCATAAATTTAATAATGGTCATATCCTTGAGGCATAAAAATCCGACCTGCCGTTCAAAACGCAACACCTGCCCTTTTTGCAGCAAAATGCCAAAAATGATTCCGGTAACGAGTCCGAGTATATGTTCCATGATTATGCCTCCTTTTTTGTATAGAGGATATGTGCGGTGATAAAACCGCCAATCATAAATCCCATCATAGCGATAAGTCCGCTGAGTGAGAGCTGCATCATACTGCTCAAGCCATGTCCGCTCGGACATCCGTTAGCAAGACGGACACCAAAGAGTGCAATAATACCGCCAATCACTGCACCGATTGCTCGCACCGATGCGTTTTTTCCGAATCGCTCTTTCCAAATGGCGGGTACGAGTTCAATTTTAAATGTTTTGCTGCACAGTGAAGAAATCAGTGCGCCGAAAAAAATGCCGATAACGAGCATCATCTGCCAATCGACTTTAATTTTTGTTTTCTGGAAATAGTCATTGCCGGCAACATGATTGGGTGCAATTTCTTTTTCAATGAACCCGACCGCCCGCACAAAGGTTGTTGAGGTGCCCAGATATTCCGGCTTTCCCATGAGTTGCGTTGTCAGCACGACAGAACAAACCGCTACGATGCCAACCAGTGCTCCGGCAAGATACGGATTCCATTTTTCCTTTGTTAAAAAATTTTTCATAACACCCTCCTTTTTGTGAATTCTTGCCTGACAGCAGACAAATGACATACAGCTCGCTATACTATAGCGTTTATGTGCGTCCCGTGTAATGACTACATTGAAACGCTGCTTAATTCGATTGTAATTCTTGTTCTGCCTGTATCCAATCCTCAATAGCAGTGTTTGTGGGCTTGCCCTTTGATTCCCAAATGCGGTATGCCCGATCCTGTATTTTATCCGCTGCTTGTTGTTTAGACTTTTTTAATCCTTTTTGTTTCTTCATGCTATTCCTCCTTGTTAAATGAGGCCATCCTTTATGGAGTGCTTGCCTACCGACAGGCGGGCATTGCACGACGTAAAGTATGTGGCCGAATTAATACTTTGCATGATACAACAGACAAAGTCTAAATGATGGAACTATTAGCTGTTTTATACATCATCCTGACGCACGAACTCAGAATGATCAGCTTGTTTTTTTCTGATTCTCCTGATTCAAATAGGTGTAGCCGTACTTCCACCCCTTCTTTTCTTTACCGGGCGTACAGTTGGTTTGTTCCAGCATTCTTTTGAGCCATGCCTCTGCATCCTCTTCTGTTGAAAAAACACATTGCTGCCAGTCTTTGGGATTGCCGCACACTTGTTTCATTTGATCAGGGTTATCAGTTAATCCGACAACACGTGCACTCATTATCTCACCTCCGTCAGGGGTCCCAAGTTATCATACTTATAAAAAAATAAAAAAAAGCAACCGGTCGTCAAACCGAATTGCTTGCTTTCTATAATCATATTCTCTCACGAAATATTTCTTCATTTCGCCTCACTTCTTTATTTATACTACCATAATTCCGCAACAAGTTCAAATACTACTGTGAGGGGGGACAAATCCCGTCATCTAATAACAAAAAACCTGATGACGGCTTAAAGACATCATCAGGTTTTTGTGGGGTGAGTGACGGGATTTGAACCCGCGACGACCTGAGCCACAGTCAGGTGCTCTACCAACTGAGCTACACCCACCGTAATTATTTAAAGTGCTAAATTATCAATTATCAGTTTAAAATGTTTCTATTCTCTCTGACGGGATTTCCCGCCAATTATGTTCATCCTGAACATTGGCGGACCAACCACTTCGTGTGGCGGGGACCCCGCGACTTATCCTTCGAATCTGTTGTGCTCCCTGCCTACCGCTGATTTTTCCCGAGCCTTTTTCGGCAGGCAGGCCTGCCTACCGGCAGGTAGGTACCAACTGAGCTACACCCACCGTAAATATTTAAAATAGCGCGTTGTTAATTATCAATTTAAAGCGTTTATATTCTCAATGACGGGATTTCCCGCCAATTATGATCATCCTGAACATTGGCGGACTAACCACTTCGTGTGGCGAGGCCCTCGAGACTTATCCATCAAATTACTTGTGCTTCTACTGAGCCCGCCTGCTTCTTACCTGTATTGCAGGGGCGGGCAGGCTACACCGACCGTATAGATGAGTTGCTATTGTACAAGAATGTATGAAAAACTCAAGTATTTTTCTCGTCTATTCTTTCGCAATTTCTACTCGCATGACATCACCAAATCTCAATGTCTCGAGAAGAAAGCAGAGTGGTTGTATAAAACACAGCTTAAACAGTTTTGCGCAAATAATTGCAGAGAGAAAATCTTTCCACGGATTCGGAAGTTTATCACATTTCTTTTTCAAGAAATAGATGAATTGTCCCGAACTTGATTTAATACGTATTTCTTTTATCATGAGTCCAACTTTTTTACACAGCAACGAGAGAGACCGTGGCGAATAGCAATGGCAATGATCGGGATAGTCATAAAAGAGCTCCCTGAAAAGATAAAATGATAGGCATCGCTGATTCGGGACTTCTATAAAAATACGTCCGTTATCAACGAGTATCTTCTTTGCCCGCTCAAGCGTTTCTATCGGATTCCATATATGCTCAAAGACCTGGATGAAAAGAATCGCATCAAAGTGTTTATCAGGAAATGATACCGTATCAAGCGTACCATGCTGTACCTTTAGATTGCGCCCTTTTGCCAGCTCAAACCACCGTATGCGAGGTTCGACCCCCTGTGTCTGCCATCCGATGCTTTGCAATATTTCCATTGAAAGGCCGATGTTGCATCCGACATCAAGGAGTCTTCCCGTCCCGATAAAAGGGATTATATTTTTAAACAGACATACCTGTAACGGAGATAGCAGTATTTTATAGATATGTTCAAACCTGATGGAATAAAAGGAATACCCCTTGAGGATTTGCAGTAAAAATTTATTAATCGGTTTTCGTAGACGGGTTATTTTACGCTGAAGTCTTTTAAGATCATGCGGCGATACCTGATACTGAAATGTTTCACCAAGTGCGGTTTTAACTTCTGCGGGGGTGTACGGATCAGCAAAGCATACACTACACACGGGGCATTGAAGGTAATGCATTGTAGGCCGCTTATGCGTTGCCTCACGTGTTGAAAGGACTTTAAGGGACGATGCGTTACATATTTTACACTTTAGCATACGGTAGCGGAGGACCCCATTCCTTATTCGACAAAGGAAGCCCCTTCCTCTGCCTTTACCTGATGATAGAATTCACACGCATGGCAACTGCCCAGTTTTTCAGCATGCGTGCCTTGTACTTTTCCGCCGCACAACGTACCAGCGATTTTCCAACAATATCGCCCGCCACTCGTTCCGCCGTTAATACCGTGATGGTCAGTTTCTTTTGCAGCAAGGCAAACACCACCTTCAATTATTTTTGCACCACCAAATTGACGCCCACACTTTTTAACCTGCCAACAGTTTAGCTTAATCCCCAGAAAGGACTCCTTTTTATGGAAAAATTACAAGATAAAATCTTTCCCTTCTTCTTCTTTTACTTTTTTATAAAAATCACATTGTGAGCACCTTGCAATTTTCGAACCGGCATTGCCTTGTATTTCATCATCGCAAAAAGTAACATCTATTTTCCAGCAATAACGTCCGCCACACACGCCGCCATTTTTTCCGGTATGAGATGTATCCTTTGCAGCTGGGCACACACCACGTTCTTGAGATTTTAATGCTCCCCATTGACGTCGGCAATTCTTGAATTGCCAGCAATTGAGTTTCACCTGTTTTGCCATAATTATTTCCTCTGTAATCTTCGTTCGAGCCCTGCCTCGATTACACTTTAAATCGCGCTCGGCAGGACTCGAACCTGCGACCTACTGCTTAGAAGGCAGTTGCTCTATCCACCTGAGCTACAGGCGCATCATTAGAGTAGTTGGATTCGACTACTACACAAAAATCATCCCGATTTTTTCTGCGTAGTCCCCCCTGCGCTCACTAATTATAACATCCTGTTAAAATTGCGCTCCCCTAAGGTCGCGCCGTTCGCTTCGCTTTAACTTCGTGTTGAAAAACTCGAAGTTAAACCTGCGACCTACTGCTTAGAAGGCAGTTGCTCTATCCACCTGAGCTACGAGCGCACATAGTTTGATTTTATTAGATTAACGGCATAGTTGCAGTGTAACTTATGAAAAAATTCGCGGTGTGCAACCGAAACATGGGTAACATTTTAAAACGGAGACATAGGTTACACTTTTTGTTATTTAAAAACTTTGTTCTTTCTTGAATCAATTGTTCCAATCGGCTGAAAACTATAATAAATGGTCAACAGCCCGTCGGCTGTTGCCTTTAGTCCGACATCTTGACCAAATAACAG
>JAHJGZ010000093.1 GCA_018823795.1 Candidatus Omnitrophota bacterium | reverse complement strand
TGGCATACTTTGTACAACAGAGAGGAATGGTGGTTATATGAAACTGTTAGTTATCGATGATTCTCCAGAAATTTTAGAAATCGTACGAGACATCTTTGAGCCAGAAGGATATACGGTTATTACGTCTGGAGATTCCTTTCAAGCATTAGAGCTGTTAGCAAAACACAGTATTGACTGTGTTATCTTAGATCTCGTTATGCCGATTCTTGAAGGAACCCATTTAATATCCATAATGCATGAAAAATATGCTCATGTGCCCGTAATTGTTCTCTCCGGTCACATAGATAATGAACAAGAATTAATAAAAAAAGGCGCATATGCTGTTATTAGAAAGCCACCGGTTATTACTTCATTAATTACAACTGTTGAAAATGCTATTCATGATGCAAAAAACTCAATAACCTTTGTTTTTCATCATACGCAGCTTAAACAAATTAAGGATACGGTTACTGCTCGGTTAATAGCCTTGGCATTGAAGAAATGTAAAGGCAACCAACTTAAAGCTGCTCGAGTGCTTGGCATCTCACGACAATGTCTCATTCGTTATATGAATAAATATAAGCTAGCCGTCCATTAAAACTTTCAATCCCGACCCAGACATTTCTTGTTCATCAATACAGCTCGTATGTTTGGTTCTTTTACTGCACCATTGCCTATCCTTCTTCTGTCTCTGTAATAAAATATAGCACAAATATTCTTTCTGTCAAATTGCAACTAATTGATTTACAACAACTTATGTACTTCTTTATACACCACTTTTTGCGTTTTTGTATCAAAAGAAAACAATAAATCTGCTACTCCTGCAATTAGTGCCCGCTTTTACATAGCACCAAAATGTAATCTGTATAAAAAACGGACATTAAAAAATATTTGTTTTAAGTAAATGTATGGGGTAATGATGAGTACTAAAAGCGAGTGTACAATTCGTGGAATATATTTCGCTTAGCGTTTGACATTAGTCACGGTCTTAAAAAGGATATTAATTAAGGAAACAGAGTTGCTATAAAACATGTTATAGCGGCATACAATTTCAACGCCACTTAATTATTCACAATGTCCCTGTCGCTTATCGTCGTCGTCTTTGGAAACCGCCACGGCCTCCACGGGAACCGCGATGCGAACTGAACAATACCTGCGGCTTATGGTATGCCGCTGACTGAACTTCGGCATGTTGTGAAACCGGCAGCGTCTTTTTAATAATTCTTTCAATGTTCTGGACATCTTGTCGCTGGTCAGGGGTGACAAGCGAAATCGCATGTCCGGTGCGTCCTGCACGCCCGGTGCGACCGATCCGATGAACGTAATTTTCTGCATCATCAGGCAAATCGAAATTAATGACCGCCTCGATGCCGACAACATCAATACCACGGGCTGCTATATCGGTCGCAGCCAAGATGCGATATTGTCCCCGCTTAAATCCTTCTAAAGCCTCCCTGCGCTGGCTCAGTGAACGGTCGGAATGAATCTCCGCTGCACGATGCCCCATATTCCGCAGGGCTCGTGCAATCTTCTGGGTGCCGATTTTCGTACGGCAAAAAAGTAATATGGAACCCCGGTATTGCGTGAGCAATTTGCCAAGAAGTTCTTTTTTCATTTCCTTCCGCACAATAAATAATTCATGCGAAACTCCTTCGGCAGCGGTACCTGAGGGGGCAATCTCAACGTGCACCGGAAATTTCATATATGCGGCACTTATTTTTATAATAGACGGCGGCATCGTGGCTGAAAAAAGTAAGGTCTGGCGGTCGCGAGGCGTCGAGCGCAGAATTGTCTCAATCTGCGGCTGAAATCCCATATCCAGCATACGGTCCGCTTCATCGAGTATTAAAATACTCACTTTATTAAGCCGGACTTTGCGCTGCTCGATAAGATCAATGAGCCTGCCCGGCGTCGCAATTAATATTCGTGGATTCTGTGCCAGTGCCCGTATTTGTTTATGCATCGGACTCCCGCCGATCAATACTGCGGTTTTTATACCAAAGGGGTTCGCGATCTTTACGGCACTCTCGTTAACCTGTAGCGCCAGCTCACGCGTGGGTACTAGGACTAATGCGCACTCTTTGTTTTGTGCAAGATGCTGAACCGTTGGAATAACGAAAGCCATCGTCTTACCCGTACCGGTCTGCGCAATCCCGATGAGATCATTACGCTGCAAGGCAATTGGAATTGCCTTATGTTGTATGGGGTAAGCGGTCGTAAATTTAAGACGATTAACTATTTCAATGATCCGCGGGGCAATGCCCAAGTTATAAAAACTATGTTCAGATTGTTGCATACTATTCTCCTTCTTCTGTAAGTGTTACCGTTTTAAATTCTATCTTGCCGTTCTAGTATCAATTATAACAACTTTTGTTAAAAGCACTAGCAAAAAAAAAAGAGCCTTTTTCTAACCTCTTAAAGATACCCAAATGACTTCAATTTCTGCATTTGTTCCTCTTTATCATCCTTGCTATCATGAGACAATGATCGAATTGCTCGCTGCATTTTATTAATAATTTTTTGGTAAGCACCTTTTTCTTCAATGACATTTTCTCTTCCTTGATGAATGGTAGCAAACGAAAATCTCTCTCTTGTTTTATTATAAATCAATTTATATGAATCTAAAATGCATCCGTATAACTTTACAGCCTCATCTTTTTCATGGTATTGAGAGTTTTCCAACATTATCATCCTTCCTGATATATTCTTATCGCGTAAAAGACTGTTACCGTCACATTTTTTTATTGGAACATTAAGCATATCAGCGATCGTCGGATAAATATCATAAATGGCAACGCAGTCATTTCTCAGCACACCTTGTACAGTATTCGGAAACTTTATAGCAAGCAAATTATTAATTGATGCTTCATCTAATAAATATCCATGATCAAAATAGTAATCGTTTTCCCCTAAACTTTCGCCATGGTCTGCAACCAGTATTATCATCCAGTTATCATTATTTTCACCTATAAATGACAACAAAGTACCAATTGATTTATCCATATATGCTATCTCACTATCATATTGAGCGATATAATAAGCCTTATCATGAATAAACCCCCTTTCATTTGATCTCAGGCGGGCTTCACCAACGCCATGCATTGAATCATAAAAGTCTTTATTAATTTTTACTGGTTCTCTCTGTGTCATATACAAATCGTCATTTAAAAATTTTTCTCGGTATCCCTGCGGCGGCAAATATGCCCAATGGGGATCTTTGAAAAATGTCCACAAAAAAACAGGGGCGGCGTTTTCTTGATTGTCATATTTTTTTAATATTTCAATTGCTTTATGTACAATGACTTCAGATCGAACGGTCCTAAAGTCCTGTCCAAGTTCAAGTGTCGACGGATCATAAAATTCATCGAACCCCCTTACTAACCCTGTCTTTTGCACCATCTCTGTACCAACAATCCCCTATGTTTTATAACCAACTGAATGCAACACATCTGTTAGCTTAAAAGGAGTATCCGCATCATCATAATAATGCGGATGAATCCCTGTCATAAGTGACTTAATGCTTGGGTCAGTCCATGGAATGGGGGTATAACAGCGTTTAAAATAAACCGCTTTTTCTATAAATTGATCAATATGCGGTGTAGTATTTCTGCGATATCCATTGCAACTTAAATGATCGCTTCGTAATGAGCATATCGTAATTAACAATATATTGGGATGCTTCCCTGCCTTTTTGCATATTGCTGCGGGGTGTATTTTTAAAAAAACAGACTGATAGGAATATCACTGCACCAATACATATGCCCGTTACCAAAGTACTCTTTTTTATGATAAGCATAATAAAAAACGTTGCTTAATACTTAGCCCGTCTTTTTTCTGTTTACGGTCTACTAACCACTATTTAATTTAAAGTATGTGAAATAAATTATAAAAAGTAACCAAGCAAACTTTACTTCACAAATTTATGGAGATGGGGGGGGGGGATGCCAAACCCCATTCTCCTAACCCATTATGAGTCATATTGTAACACGCATATTTCAAAAAGCGCCAACAAAAAAACCAACGAAATTAGTAGTTATTTATACCTTCGTGTAATCCAATATACCTCTCCTGCCTGCTTCTGTTGTGTTCATGGATTATTGTTTAGTGCATATTTGTTGTATCTTAATTTATAATAACAGCTTAGGAGAAACGTCCCCATTCTCCCACTTGGGTAGTCATGAGAAATTTATTAAACTATTGCACTAGGAACTAGGATCTTCGGTCTTCTCTATTGTTTCGTACGTACTATATTAAATGCTTTTTCTGAATGCATTCAAAAACATTATGAGCAATAATCGTATAACCTTTTTCATTTGGATGCCATCTATCGTGTGGAAGAAAATAATCCTCATGTGGCTTCATTTGTGAAAGCTCTTTAAAAATTATATCGTTTCTTATTAACGGTATGTTATGTTTTTTCGCCATATGAACAAATTCTTTACTTTTAACATAAATTCCAGCAGGGTATGACATTAGAATAATATTGACCTTACGTTTTTTTGCAATCGAAATAATTGTCTCAACATCATACTTCCATAAATCAACAAATTCCTTATGATGTACGCGAGCAAAATCTGAAATATATTTTTCCGGGGGAAAGGGGTAATATTCAATGCCACCTACGACACAATCAAGATAAGATTTTTTTTCCTCATCTGTAGGATATACAATGTTTTTATGAGTGAAATATGTTGCAAACAGGTACTTAAATATTTTAAAAAGACGCATGTCATGTAACAAAATATAAAGTTTCATCCGCGTTTTATCAAATGTGTTATAGCTTAGAAAATTAATGATGTTGCTCTCCGCCAATGACCACTCATTGTTAGCACCGACCATAATTACGATCAGGGAAGGTTTATATGCGTCAATACAGTCATTGATTCGATTAACCATCTGTGAAGTATTTTGACCAACATGGGGTGGGACAAAGACCTTAATACTTTTTGTTGAATAGGTGGAATAATGCCGTTGCAATAATCTTTCTAGCTGTGCGGGATACGACTCTTCCTTAGGAACCCATAGTCCAGCAGTTGAAGATTCTCCAAGACAAATTATATTAGTCGTGTATGCAACATGCGTATTTTGCGTGTAGTCATGAACATAAAGATTTCGCGAATATATCTTACCAGTAAAAAATAAAATACATTCGGACAAAACACAAACAATTACGATTATTAAAATAACAAGGAGTGTTATATTCGCAGTCTTCATAGCCTGATCATAAAGGGCACGGCTTGACCTAACCCCAGTTTAGCGGACAAATTAATCATGAGACAGCTTTTAGAAAATAAAGGGAACATCCTATTTTCTCTTCTTTTTCGGGCTTCTCTATTTTCCATTTTCCCCTCATTCTGTAAAAACCAGAATTTATTTATGGAGGTTGGGGCCTGCCTGCCGTCAGGCAGGAAATATCCTACTCCACTTCTCTATTTTCTTATTCAACAACAGATTATATATTCTTAGTCATTACATACTCGTGATCAAAAAATCGAATATCTCCTGTGCAGCAATTTTATGAGCTAAAATGTTTGGATGAGAATCAAAAGCATGAGCTCTCAGTTTTTTTGGCGGATATTTTTGATACGATCTATATAAATCAATAAATTGAAAATTATTTTCTTGACTGATGCGTGTAATAAAATTTAATGATTCGGCATCTTGCCTACGCGACGGCCAATGAGATGCGTTCGGGAACCAAGTAAAATTCACAACTAATATTTCGAAGCCATATTTTTTACTTAATGCCTGTAATTGAACACAATTCGTGTGTGCCTTTTGTGCAAACACAGAACGTTCGTTATATAATTGCCAGCTATATTGTTGTAACTTTCGCAATTTTTTTGAACTCATAATTTTACGGGCGCCATAATAATTCAACCAGTAAAGAAATGCACTATTCGTATTATAATTAAATTCTTTCCCCTTTATTCCAAATCTCATCTGTAGTTCTTTATCCCCAAACCAACACCGGTGTTGTATAATGACTATATCTGGTTGATATTTTAAGCCGTATTTTTCTAATAAAAGAATTTTATCTATAAGATTGCTGCCTGGTTTTCCAAAGTTGAAAACCTCATACTTCTTTTCTGTATCTATTTGATTTAAATATTGTTCAAGTAAGGAAGGAAATATTACTGTCTCGTCTTTGATCCCCTGGCCATACGTAAATGAATCACCAACGACTAGTATTCGAGTTACGTTATTATCTTTCTTAATAGAATGGTCACCGTCTCTAAATCCTTCTGTATTACGCCTGTATTTTATTTTTTTGGGATTGCAACCCACGTTTTTGATAATATTTACCCTCAAGTACACTTCGGCTGTTATTGCAAATAAAAAAGCGGTACTAACTGTTATGATTATGAAATATTTAAAAGTACGCATTATTTTTTGTGATCGATTTTTTAATGTGGCTCTTTTTTATTTGCCGGGGGGGGGGCCTGCCCGCACGTAGGGAATTGGTAACTACGTCGCATCTCCTGATGCTCCTGCGTAACCTCCCCTTCTTTCGCTGCAATTTCCTTACTCATCATAAATAAATTCTGCAAAAGCAGAATTTATTTTAGCAGAGGTGGGGGGAATTAACCACCCGGTGCTCCTAACCCATTATGAGTCCTATTGTAACACGCATATTTCAAAAAGCACCAACAAAAAAACCAACGGGAAATAATACTTATGTAGCAGTCTCACTTATTAAAAATAAGGCCGACGTAAGCGATCCTCTATTTGTTAATACAACGCTTGTCGTCTTTCGTGTTCATTTTCGAGATAATCATCAAACGTTGACAATTTGTCAATCATCCCCTTAGGCCCGATCTCAACCACCCTATCACACACAGTCTGAAGCAAAACATGGTCATGTGAAGATAAAAGAATGGTACCTTTAAATTTTTCAAGACTGCGGTTAAGCGCAGTAATTGACTCTAAATCAAGATGGTTGGTAGGTTCATCAAAAATAAGCACATTAGCCTTTTGCACCATCATGCGCGCAAACATACAACGGACTTTCTCTCCTCCGGAAAGAACACCCACTTTTTTCCGTATTTCATCTCCGCGGAAAAACATCTTCCCTAAAAATCCACGAATATACTCTTCATCCTTTTCTTCACTATATTGACGCAACCAATCTATAAGAGTAAGGTCATTATCAAAATAGTTTGCATTGTCTTTTGGAAAATATGCAATTGTAATGGTCGTGCCCCATTTCACACTCCCCGTATCAGCCTTTTTCTCACCCATGATAATATCAAAAAAAGTGGAAAGAATAAGATCGTGCTGAGAGATGAATCCGATCTTTTGCCCCCTCTCAAGCTCAATCCTTACATCTTTAAAAAGAATAGCCTCTTGATAACGAGCAGAAAGATCGCTCACTGAAAGAATATGGTCTCCGGCATCTCTTTCCTGCTCAAAAATAATTGCAGGATATTTTCTCAAAGACGGTTTGATATCTTCAAGAGTTAGTTTTTCCAATAACTTTTTTCGGGAAGTAGCTTGTCTCGATTTTGAGGCATTCGCACTAAATCTCTGAATGAACGTTTGCAACTCTTTACGTTTTTCCTCGGTTTTTTTATTTTTATCAGAACGCTGTCGTAATGCAAGCTGACTTGACTCAATCCAAAAAGAATAGTTACCGGTATAGAGCTGCACTTTATGATAATCAATATCAGCAACATGGGTACACACATGATCAAGGAAATGTCTGTCATGCGAAACAACAATCACCGTATTAGTACAACCAGCCAAAAACTTTTCAAGCCATGTAATTGTTTCAACATCAAGATGGTTTGTCGGTTCATCCATTAGTAAAATGTCAGGCTTCCCAAATAAGGCTTGTGCAAGAAGCACTTTTACCTTTTGTGCACCGGTAAGTTGTTTCATTTTCATGGAATGAAATTTATCCGGAATATCAAGATCACTTAAAAGCTGTGCTGCTTCAGATTCTGCTTCCCACCCATTCAGTGCTCCGAACCTATCTTCCAACTCGGAAACACGCACACCATCTTCATCTGAAAAATCAGCCTTTGCGTAGAGTACATCCTTTTCTTTCATTATAGTATACAGAACTTCATGGCCAATAATAACGGCCTCTAGCACTCCATATTCATCATATGCAAAATGGTCCTGCTTAAGAATAGCTAATCTAAGCCGAGGAGAAAGAACAACGTTTCCATTGGTTGCTTCAACCTCTCCAGATAAAATTTTCAAAAAAGTTGATTTTCCTGACCCATTAGCTCCAATCAGACCATAACAATTACCAGAGGTAAATTTTATATTTACATCCTCAAAAAGAAGCTGAGAACCGAATCGTACTGTCAATTTTTCCGTTCTTATCATTTTGTCTTTTAATCTCCTGGTTTTTAGATTATGAGGATTCCCTTATTTTCCTGCTTGCCTTCGTGGAACATTTCGATGAGCAACAGCTTTGTTCAGTTTCAACTTTGGCCTTACCTCAACGTTGAAATGGGACAAATCACTCTCTTGTCTCTCAGCAGAGCTGTTCTCATTATCCTTTGCAACAGCAGCTTCTTTTTGTTTTTGCATTTCTTTATGTTGAACCAGTTCATCTTCCGAGAGATGACATTTCTTATATTTATTTCCTGAATCACAAGGACATTGGTCATTCCTACCGGTGTTTTTTAACCACTGAGCAAAATTTTGCTCATTCATATCTATCCATCTTTTCAAAGCAAATAAAAAAAGACCACCCCAATTTTAAACGTGGTCTTTTTTCTTGGTGTTTTGCCTTGGCGTAGTTCTAAACACCGTAAAAAACAGAATATGGAGATGGGGGAAATTGGTTACTACGTCGCATCTCCTGATGCTCCTGCGTAACCTCCCCTCAGCCGCCTGACTCTCACATCCCTGCCTGCAGGCTGTTCGCTTTACCGATGTCAGCGGCTTTGCGGTGACATCCAGGATGCATACATGCCGGGCGGCGAGGCCATGCTTACCCGCCAACGTCTTATGGCGGGGACGGACAGGACGCCCTAATGCCGCTGTGCTATGGATGGCAAAAAGCGGCTCATTGCCGGATCTCTAGAAGTCAATACAAAAAAAGCCAGAAATGCATATAACTTTGAATAACAAATCTAAACATGTCTATTCTGCGGGCCTACATAGATTTGTCGTGGCCTTTGAATTTTAAAACTGCAATCTTCTCTCGCTTCTTTCCATTGTGCGATCCAACCTGGCAAACGGCCAAGGGCAAAAAGAACAGTAAACATCTCTTTGGGAATACCAATAGCACGATAAATAATCCCGCTATAAAAATCAACATTAGGATAAAGGTTTCGTTCAATAAAGAACTCATCACAAAGCGCCGCTTCTTCCAGTTTTTTCGCAATC
The DNA here is from genome assembly GCA_018823795.1 of Candidatus Omnitrophota bacterium. Lineage (GTDB taxonomy): Bacteria > Omnitrophota > Omnitrophia > JAHJGZ01 > JAHJGZ01 > JAHJGZ01. The sequence continues at coordinate 3,485 of JAHJGZ010000093.1, read as the reverse complement.
TCAAGCAACGGATCATTAATATTTAAAACTTTCAAAACATCATCACATACTTTTTTAATAACCTTGGCACGAGGATCATAACTCTTATATACACGATGTCCAAAACCATATAGGCGAAAAGCTGTATCACGTGATTTTGCTTTTTCAATGACCTCCTTAGCGCTAATACCTTTTGCCCGCATCTCTTCCAACATTTCAATCACCATTTGATTAGCGCCACCATGAAGAGGCCCCCATAACGCACAGATACCTGCAGCAACAGAAGCATACAAATTCACCCGTGCACTTCCAACTAACCTGACTGCACTTGTTGAACAATTCTGTTCATGATCAGCATGCAAGATAAGCAATACATTCAAAGCCTTGGTAATCTCTGGTTTGATCTCATAGGGGATTACCGGTGAACTAAACATCATATTTAAGAAGTTTTCACAATACTTAAGCGAATGCTGCGGATACACAAATGGCTCGCCGATACTTTTCTTATATGAAAAAGCCGCAATCGTTCGCAACATCGAAATAAGACGCGCAGCCGCAATGTCAAGTTGTTCTTCGGGTTCCTCAGGACGATGTTGACTTAACTCCGGATAAAAAGCAGACAGTGATACAACCATGGCAGAAAGAATCGCCATCGGATGCGCATGTTCTGGATACCGATAAAAAAAGTGCCTCATATCTTCATGGATTATCGAATGTTTGTTAAGAAGGCGCGACCATTCTTTACGCTCACTATTATTCGGGATTTTACCATTCACTAAAAGATACGCCACGCTGACAAACTCAAGTTTTTCAGCCAACTCCTCTACCGGATACCCACGATAACGCAATACCCCATTTTCCCCATCTAAATAGGTAATTGCACTTGTGCAAGCCCCGGTATTCATATAACCATAATCAAGTGTGATACAACCAGTATCACTACGCAATGTACTAATATCAATCGCTCTTTCGTTTTCAGTTCCCTCAATAAGAGGATACTCAAACTCCTTACCATCAATAATAAATTTCGCTTTACTCTTTTCCATAATAATCACCACTTTTTGTTTTTATACTTCTGCCGTTTTTGTCATTTCTTTTTTTATTCTACGTTCAACTGCGTGTAGTATATCACGCAGCATGTCTGGATATTCTCGTCCTTCAAGTTTTGCCATTTTTGCTAAATGACCATCCCAGCACCATCCTGGATTAGGATTTACCTCAAGTAGCCGCGGTGTCTCATTATCATCAAGTCGCCAATCAAAACGTGCATAATCACGACATTCAAGTCTTTTGAACAAATTAATACAACTAACGACTAAAAATTCTTTTGTTTCATCTGGCAAATCAGCCGGGATAGATCTGAGTTTCCAATAGGGAGAGCTTGGGTCCCATTTAGCCTCATACCCACAAATCTTTGGCATATCATCCGGCAATACAGAATAATCCTCTTCAATAATCGGCAAAGCCCTATATGATTCAGGAGGATTGCCAATAATGCCGACGCTAATATCTTTACCTGTTAAAAATTGTTCCACCAGCACTGGCCGATCAAATCCCATTTTTGTTCGGACACACAATAATGCATTCTCTAATTCTTCTACAGTATTACACACACTCTGCTGTGTAATGCCAAAACTAGAATCGCCAAAATTCGGCTTCACCAATACAGGAAATTCAATGGGAAAATCAATAAAAGCAACATTCTCAGAGTTAATCAAAAAAGCTTGTGGCACTGGAATGCCCATCTCATGTGCGATACCACGAACAAGTGACTTATCATAACAGAAAGCAAGACACTGAGGCGTCCCACCGGAATACGGTATGTCAAGCATTTCGAGAAGTGCCGGAACATGCAATTCCTTCGTCGCATCATTCCCGAAACCTTCATCACAAAGATTAAAAACAAAATCAAACTTCTTTCGTGCATTGAAGAGATCGTGCATATACTTACTATGATTATTAAAATAGTATATGGAATATTCTTTCAAGGAAGCTAACGCCTCTTTCAACCGATCAATAGTCTGAAAATCATCATCATCAAAAGTCCCATTAGGTTTTACAATATCACTCAATCGCGGATCACCCATCAGGACAGCAACCGTTCGTTTATCTTTCACCTTTTTGACCGGTGTCCATTCTTTTTTAACAACTCCGGTAATGATGATACGCCTTTCCATCATGCCAAGATCTTGGTTTCTTTTCGAATCAGTACACATATCTGAATGAATCATAATATCAGAAAAACCTGCCTCCTTGAGCAACTGTTGAATATCATCACGCTCATATAACCGTTCCGCATAAAATTGATCAGCAACAACCCCTTTTGTCACATGGGTAATTACTTCTCGTGAAACAAGCCGTTTCATGTCCTTAGAAAGTGAGCGTTCTCTGCACACAAAATAATTTTTATCAATCCATTCCCAACTACGCGGTTGAAAGCTTTCTTTCATATAGGCTCCATCCGTAATATCAATAACCAGTGATCCGCCTGGTTTCAAAACACGATTGACGCCTTGAAGAACTTGCCTGTCATCTTGCAAGGATTCAAAATAACCAAAACTATTTCCCAAAATACTAACAAAATCAAACGTATCGGTTGGAAACGGAACTTTGCGAGCATCCCCCTCTTTAAAAAGAATTGACACTCCTTCCCTTTTAGCAACCGCTTTTGCCCTCGTTATTAAGTAATGAGAACGATCAAGCCCATGCATAAAGCGATGTCCTCTCTTAGCCAATTCAATGCAATGACGACCTTGGCCACAGCACAAATCCATAACATAGCTATCCTGTTTTAGAGGAATAATTGACGCCAAAAGCGAAATTTCATTTTTTGTAATCTCAGCGTCTTCGACTACATCACCATCAGTCCGCAAATAATTTGCATTGAAGATTTCCCGCCACCAGTCAGCCTTCACATAGCTTTCAAGATCCTCTACCGGACCGATTGATGCCAACGAAGCTACCTTATTCTTTGTTGGTTTATTTATCTTTGCTATTTTTTCTTCCACATTTTTCTCTTGTAAAAAACTATTTATTAAAAACAGATGCCTTATTAAACATAATTAATGAAATCGTTTTATGAATTTCTCCTATTCTGGAATTATTAATCACATAAAATTGGTGTACTGTAGCTCTTTTTTATCTCTATTTCAACAGAAAAATGCAGTTTATTTCGTTATGTATTTGTATGCAAACCCACCTGGAGCCTCCCCTTCGTAGCCTACTTTTGGAATCCTGCAAAAAGTGCGCTCCCATAAGGTCGCCGCCGGCTGCCACGCTGTGCCACGCAGGATGCGTCAATGCCGCGGGTCCACGGACGGACTGGAGCGGCCTATTCACAATCGTTACCGCGTCCCAATTAGACAATGCTTTGAACGCTATCTAACGGGATACGTAAAGCCCAAACTTACGGAATGAAATGACGTAAGTTTGATGGCTGAACATATCCAGCAAGCGTTTTGCGGGATGCCGGTCATTCATTTATCCAGCCAAGCTGGATTAATTCG
>JAHJGZ010000092.1 GCA_018823795.1 Candidatus Omnitrophota bacterium | reverse complement strand
GATAAGCAAACAGTTGATTTTGTTCCCAATTTTGATGAGAGCTTAAACGAACCAACCGTTCTTCCGTGCAATTTACCTAATTTGTTAATTAATGGATCTACTGGTATTGCTGTTGGCATGGCAACAAACATCCCACCTCATAATTTAAGTGAAGTTGTTGATGGTGTTATTGCGCTCATTGAAGATGAAGACATTACGATTAAAAAGTTAATGAAGGACATAAAGGGGCCGGATTTTCCAACCGGTGGTCTTATCTGTGGAAGAGAGGGGATTGTTTCTGCGTATGAAACAGGTCGAGGGCGTCTCATAATGCGTGGCCGTTTTGGCGTTGAGCAGCGCAAAGGCGGGAAGGAAGCGATTATTGTTACTGAAATTCCCTATCAGGTAAATAAAGCGAATCTGATTGAAACGATTGCACGACTCGTTGAAGATAAAAAAGTTGAAGGGGTTGCCGACCTTCGTGATGAATCTGATCGTGACGGCATGCGGATTGTTATCGAACTCAAACGGGATCATAACGTTCAGATTCTTATTAATGCGCTCTATAAACACACGCAGCTACAGGAGACGTTTGGTGTTATTGTATTAGCCTTAGTTGATAATCAACCACAAGTCTTAAATCTTAAACAAGTCTTACAGTATTTTATTAATCATCGCATTGACGTTATTACTCGTCGTACACGATTTGAACTTGCCAAAGCTGAAGCGCGGGCACATATTCTTGAAGGCTTCAAGATCGCATTTGCCCATTTAGATGCGGTTATAAAAACAATTCGTCAATCAAAAAATGTTGATGAGGCTCGAAAAGCGCTTATCGCGAAATTTAAATTTACTGAAATACAAGCGCAGGCAATTCTTGAAATGCAGTTGCAAAAGCTTGCAGGGCTGGAGCGAGAAAAAATCGAGAAAGAATATTTAGAGTTAATTAAAAAGATGGAATATCTTAAATCACTACTTGCAAACAAAAGAAAACTACTCGGCGTGATTAAAGACGAGTTGCTTGAAGTAAAGAAAAAATTTAAAGAAGAACGCAGGACAGAGATTGTGGCAAAAGAAGAAGAGATTGAAGTTGAAGATTTAATTCAACAGGAAGATGTGATTATTACTCTCAGCCATAATGGATATATTAAGCGTTTGCCGGTTTCTATGTATCGGAGTCAACGGCGCGGCGGCCGTGGTGTAACCGGGGCCAATATCCGAGATGAGGATTTTATTGAACAGCTCTTTCTTGCATCAACGCATGATTACCTTTTGTTTTTTACTGACAAAGGAAAAGTTTTTTGGCGGAAGACCTATGACATTCCGCCGGCATCTCGGCAGGCACAAGGACGGGCAATTGTTAATTTCCTTAGTTTAGGTGCGGGAGAAAAGATAACGAGTTTGATTAAAGTGAAGGAATTTAGCGAGGATGAATTTTTGTTTATGGTAACGAAAAAAGGTCTTGTAAAAAAGACGAGCTTGGCGGCGTATTCACGCCCACGCGCAAGCGGCATTGTTGCCCTCACGCTTAAAGATGATGATCAGCTGGTAGGCTGTACAGTAACTGACGGTTCCCACGAAATATTTCTCGCCTCACGAGGAGGGAAAGCAATCCATTTTAAGGAGAAAGAGATTCGGGAAATGGGACGAACTGCAGCCGGAGTCAGAGGCATTCGCCTCGCAAAAGGGGATGAGGTTATTGCGATGGCGCTTGTTGAGAAGGGCGGAACCATTCTTTCAGCAACCGAGCGCGGGTACGGCAAAAAAACCATATTTGATGAATATCGTTTGCAATCACGCGGTGGAAGCGGGGTTGCAAACCTTAAGGTAAACGCGAAAACAGGCAAGATCGTCGGTGTCATTACGGTCCGGGAGGACGATGAGGTTATTTTAGCTACGTCAACGGGTATGATTGTCCGTTCTGCAGTGAAAGGCATTCGAACATCGGGACGTAATACACAAGGCGTGCGTTTAGTTAATCTCAAAGAGAAGGATGTTGTTGCATCTATCGCTCGCGTATTAATGAAAGATGATGCTGCTGAAGAAGATGAGGAAGAGTAACGTATGCTCGACCTTAAATTTATTAGAGATCATATAAAAGAAGTGGAGGAATCATCACGCAATAAGAAATGCATAGTTGATTTTAAACGACTCACAACATTGGACACAAAACGACGAGCATTAATTCAGGAAGTTGAAGAGTTAAAATATAAGCAGAATCAAGCCAACGGTGAAGTTGTACAGCTCAAGAGAAATGGTAAAGACAATACGGAAAAATTGTCTGAACTCAAAGAACTTTCAAAAAAAATAAAAGATTTTGATAGCAATCTTACAACGCTTACGCAAGAGCTCAATGCTATTTTATTAACCATCCCTAACATCCCTCATGATTCAGTTCCCACGGGAGACCAAAAAGAAAATAAAATTGTGCGTGAATGGGGCACAATGCCACAATTTGATTTTAAACCAAAAGATCATCTCACTATTGCCGAACAACACGGCTATGTAAATATGAGCCGAGCCGCAAAAATGACCGGAAGCGGTTTTGTGCTGTACCAAGGATTTGGCGCAAAGCTTGAGCGCGCACTTATTAATTTTATGATCGATTTTCATGTTAAAAAGCATAACTACACGGAAGTATCGCCACCTTTTTTAGTAAATAGAGAGTCTATGACAGGAACGGGACAACTTCCAAAACTAGAAGACGATATGTATGCATTAAAAGATGAAGAATTGTTTCTTATTCCGACAGCAGAAGTTCCGGTAACCAATATCCACAGAGATGAATTACTGGCGGAAGACGATCTTCCGGTTAATTATGTTGCCTATACACCATGTTTTCGCCGTGAAGCGGGTACGTATGGAAAAGATACTCGAGGGCTTTCCCGCGTTCACCAGTTCGATAAGGTAGAATTAGTTAAATTTGTAAAGCCGGAAAATTCATTTGATGAACTGGAAACATTAGTAAATCATGCCGAAGCTATTTTGCAAGCATTAGAACTTCCGTATCGTGTTATTATGCTCGCCACAGGAGATTTAAGTTTTGCAGCGAGCAAATGCTACGATCTCGAAGTATGGGCACCGGGGGCACAGAAGTGGTTTGAAGTATCAAGCTGTAGCAATTTTTGTGATTTTCAGGCACGGCGTTCTAATATTAAATTCCGGGAAAAACAGGATAAAAAACCTCAATTTGTTCATACATTAAATGGCTCTGGTGTTGCATTGCCACGTCTTGTTATTGCGCTTTTAGAGAATGGACAAAAAAAAGACGGAAATGTTGTCTTTCCCAAAGCGCTGGAACCGTATTTAAAATAGATATACGTGTTTATTCCACTTCAAAAAATAGTCAAAAATAGTATCGGGATCTTACTTCTCCCGGTAACAATTATTTGTGCTGTTTCTGTCGTTTCCCTGCTTACAAAAATACGGTGGTATACATATCCACAGTATCTTCTTGTTGCCGGTTTTTTTTGTTATATTATTATTTTTGCATTAAATAAAAGTAAATCATTTTCATATATTATTGGGCATGAACTTCTCCACGCAGCATCCTCTATCCTTTTTGGCGGAAAGCTTCTTTCCATTTTTGTTTCACACAGCAAAGGAAGCGTAAGCACAACCAAGGGAAACTTCATTATTAGTCTTATCCCTTACTGTATCCCTTTCTACGCGCTGCTTTTAGCGATAGGGTATTTTTTCTTAAGTATTTTTGTTAATACGCGGCCGTTACTTCCGGCATGTATTTTTTTGCTTGGTTTTACTCTTTCACAACACCTTGTTCTTACGATTATATATGCAAATACAGGACAGAGCGATATTACATCGCAAGGAGTTATTTTTAGTTATACTATCATCATTTTGTCTAATAGCATTATTATTACTTTGTTACTCAATCTTTTTTTAACAAAAATAAGCATGGCACTGTTCTGGCAGCAGTCAATACAAGCTACCAAACAACTATTTTTTATGGCTGTGGGGTATTGACAATAACTGTCGAGGAGTGTATAGTAACGCGCAATACAGGGTATTAGACACTGAAAAACGCGGAGAGGTGCCCGAGCGGCTGAAGGGAACGGTTTGCTAAACCGTCGTACGGGCAAAACCCGTACCGCGGGTTCAAATCCCGCCCTCTCCGCCATTTTTTGTGATAAAAATAAGTTGTCTTATTTTACGAATTCATGGGTGACTATTTGCAAAAGGCGCTGAGTTGATGCGACGATATGCATTATAAGATGCAATGCGCTGTTGCCGGTGAATTCTGAACGATAGCGAAAGATTTTTTACGCTGCGACAGATGTCCACTTTTTTGTTTAACTACCCGTTTTAAGCCTTTGCCGTTTTTCTCTACTGCTGAAGAAATCATCACATAAATATTCTAAAGACCATTCAGCGAAAGGGAAATCATAAAATCTTTACAAAATATAAAGATTGATATACTATAATTGCAGACTTGGAAGTTAGATTGCCGGAGGGATGGCAGAGTGGACTATTGCGGCGGTCTTGAAAACCGTTGTGCTGAAAAGCACCGTGGGTTCGAATCCTACTCCCTCCGCCATAATAAAGCAGAAGCGCTATAGAAAAGTTAATGAAATAATGCTTTATCTAAAGAGCAAAGAGAGCTAAAACATGAAAGGTTCCTTAACGATAAAAATTGTACGTGACAATATCTACGGCATCTGTGCTGTTGCAGTATGTTTTTTGTTGATATACGTGCGGGGAATTTTTATTAAAAATTATTCGGACGACCTTCTTGCCATCGAATATATTAATAGCTTTCTTTATGCCTTAGTGTTCATTGTGCTTATTTTGCAATTTTTACGAACCCGTACAGCAGACACAGCATTTTTATTATTCGGCTTTTGTTTTTGCTGTTGCTCGATGTTTTTTAGAAATTGTTTTTTACCTTTTTTTACAGCAGGTCCGATTATTAAGGCCCCTGATGTTATAGCGCTTTCTCATATTGGAGAATTGATATTTTTTACCTGCTGCGGCGCGGGAGCTCTCTACCTTAAAGTGCAACGTTCAGAAAAAATAGAGGATGATAGCGTGCTGAGTTATTTAAATTTAGGCGCGTTTGTTATTGCTGCTTTATTTTCTGCAGTATTGTTTTTTAAGTACTCATCGCTTATCGGTAACAATGCGCGGCACATTATGGTCAATCGATTCATCCTTTCTTTTTTGTTTTTTGCCCAAGTTTCGTCTTTTGCTGCGTGTGCGTATGCTGCATGGGACGTAGTGCGAGAAAAACGGTCAACGGATTTTTGGACGGCCTTAATGTTTCTTTTTCTTTTTATAAGCAGCATCTTTTTTTACCGCGCCATAAACGAAAACAGCATGCTGAGCAATGCTCTGATGTATCAAACCACTTCCTTTATAATAATTCTGATCGGAACGATAGACGAATATTATAAGACGCTTCAAAAAAAGCTTTCATATTCGAAATTGCTTGAAAAAGAAATTGCGGATAAAGAGCGAAAGCTTGTACATAAAGCCGAAGCGTTTGAAACACTCCGTGAAGAAACAATCGAATCACAGGAAACGAGTAGAATAAAAAGCGACCTTTTAGCGAACATGTCCCATGAACTAAGAACGCCTATGAATTCGATCATTGGATTTACCTCTCGCGTTATTAGAAAAACCGAGGGTACCATTCCTGAAAGGCAAACAAAAAATCTTCGCACGGTTGAAAGAAATGCGCACCATTTATTAAGTCTCATAAATACGATCTTAGATGTATCAAAAATTGAAGCGGGCCGCATGGAAGTTTTTGTTGAAGAGGTTGCTTTGTCTTCTATCATTGATGATGTTGTTGAAATGGGGCGGTCGTTATTAGGGGGGAAAGAAGTTGCGCTTATCAATGATTCACCAGAGGATATTCTTATAAAGACCGATCGTACAAAAATGCGACAAATGCTTGTGAATCTTATGGGGAATGCCATAAAGTTTACCGAACAAGGTGAAATAAAAATTCGCGCAGAGAGAAAGGAATTTCGCCATGACGCGACAAAAGGACTTCCGGTAGACGGTGTTGCTATTTCTGTTAAGGATACAGGAGTAGGGGTAAAAGAAGAGGACCTCAAATACATTTTTGATGACTATAAACAAGTTGATGGTTCCTTAACAAGAAAAACCGGAGGGACCGGGCTGGGGCTTGCATTGGTAAAACGATTTTCATATTTGCTTGGGGGAGTGGTGTCGGTTGAAAGCGAGTATCAGCGAGGCACAATATTTACGATCCGGCTTCCGCTTGATTCCAGTGCATACATTCATGAGGAAAAGGGAGAGGATCAAAAGGAGGTGGTGACATCACCCTGGACCGTGTTGTGTTATGAAAGCGATGAAAGCGTATCAAATCTTTACACTTCGCTTTTTAAAGAGGAAGGATTTGTTGCAAAGATTGTCCCAACCATTGATAATGCCTTTACGGCGGCGAAAGAACTGCATCCACGGCTTATTACTGTTGATTTACTTTCTCCTCACAAGAAAGGAATAGATTTAATCAGAAAATTTAAAGGGAATTACTACACAAAAGATATTTTGATTTGTGCAGCAGGGTTTTTTCAAAAAGAACGATATGGTTATTTCACGCCGGTGATTGACATTGCCCAAAAGCCGGTGGGCAAAGAATTTGTTAGCCACATTCTTAATACAGTTACACATTATTCTATAAACGTGAATAATGTTTTGTTGGTTGATAATGATGAAGCAGAAATCAATATGCTCCACGACGAACTTCTGCAGCAAGGCGATTATCGGGTTCGGATGGCACGCGACGTAGCAGAGGTAGTGCAAGTATTAAACGTTAGTAGGCCCGACGTCATCATCCTTAACATTATGATGCCACAAATGGAAGGATTTAAAATTATAGGAGAGCTGGGGACAAAAAAGAATTGGTGCACCATTCCTGTTATTATTAGTGTGCCGAAAATGATAGAAAAGGGATTGGCAGAAATTTATCAAGGTGAATATACCTTAGCACCTAAAAAAGCAGAACTGAGAGCCTCAGATGTTATCAAGAAGATGAGCGATGTGGCGAAGGAGGGGTTATGAAAAATTTGCTTATTATAGAGAATGATGAGGATAATCTATCATTGATTAAAGAAATTTTAGAAGATAATGGATATAATGTGCTTGGCACTGCGCACCTTGAGAATGGGCTTGATATTTTGCAAAGAGGCATTCCTCTGCAACTTATTTTACTCAGTACTGTTTTTGACGGTGTTGAACGTTTTGATGCCATTGAACGAGTGAAAAAAGATGAAACAAATGCTTCGGTGCCTATTATTGCGTTGACATCTAGTGAACGAACAAATGAAGGAGGAAAAGCGCTTGAAAAAGGCTGTTTTTCGTTTCTTCATCGGCCGATTGAAGAAGAAGCCTTGTTGGAAGCAGTAAAGAATGTTTTAGAAAAAAAGGAGTAAAAAAGAGATGGCAAAGATTCTTGCAGTTGATGATCAAGAAGACAACCTAGAGTTATTAAGTCAAATTCTTGAGGATGAAGATTATAATGTTGCTGTTGCACGTAACGGAAAAGAAGCGCTTGAGAAAGCCGGAAGCGAATTACCCGATGTTATCCTTCTTGATATTAATATGCCGGAAATGGATGGATATGAAGTATGCAATCGATTGAAACAAAACGAAAAGACTAAAGACATACCAGTTATTTTTCTTACTGCCAATACAGCGGAACAGAGTGTCGTAAAAGGGTTGGATTTAGGTGCGTATGATTACGTTACCAAACCCTTTAATGAAAAAGAACTTCTTGCTCGTATCAGTGTTATGGTAAGGATACGAGCATCGGAAAAGAAAATGGAAACAATAGCTGTCACGGACTCACTTACGGGCCTTTACAATAGGCGGTTTCTCTATCAGCGATTTGGGGAAGAAATTGAACGTGCCAGGCGGAATGCTACAGCTCTTTCATGTATGATGATTGATATTGATTTTTTTAAAAAAATCAATGACACGTACGGACATGACGTTGGGGATTTTGTTTTAAAAAAACTAGCAGATATTTTACGTACCAATGTGCGTGGCTATGATGCCATTGTTCGATTTGGCGGGGAAGAATTTATGGTGCTTTTTCCAGGAACAACGCCCGAGCAGGCAGTAGAAATAGGTAAAAAGATTAGAAAAGAGGTCGAAGGGTGTGAGTTTAAAAAGGAGGAAATACAATTAAACACATCAATAAGTATTGGTGTGTTTGGTTGTGTGGGGACGGAAGTATTTAATGATGTAGAAAAATATATTAAATGTGCCGATGAAGCGCTTTATGCGGCAAAAAATGCAGGACGAAACCGTGTTGTTATGTATGAGCCAAAATAAAAAATAACATGGAATGTGGGGGACGTCGTATGCTACGGGCTATTATAGCAGACGATTCAGATTTTCTAAGAAAGCACTTGAAGAAGGTGCTTGAGAGAAATGGCATTACTGTTGTTGGGGTGGCAAAAGATGGGCTAGAAGTTCTTGAGAAAGCGGAGAGTAAGCTGCCTGATATTATTCTCCTAGATATTCATATGCCGGAAATGGATGGATACAGAACGTGTAGACACCTGCAACAAAGAGATAAGACAAAAGATATTCCCGTTCTTTTTCTTACCGGCAGCGCAGAAGAAGAAAGCATTGTAACAGGATTAGCGATAGGTGCACAAGGGTATATTACAAAGCCATATAAAGAAAAAGAGCTTATTGCCCGGATCCATAGTGCAGTAAAAATAGAAGAGTCTAAACGCCAAATTGCAACAGCCGCATTAACAGATACGCTCACCGGGCTTTATAATAGGCGATTTCTCATCCAGCGGCTTAAGGAAGAAATAAGCCGTGCGAAGAGAAAAAATAGATCGCTCGCGTGTGCAATGATCGATATCGATTTTTTTAAAAAGATTAATGATACCTATGGGCACGATATTGGAGATTATGTTTTAAAAGAATTGGCGGAAGTTGTGGTTACTAATGTACGAGGATATGATATTATAGTGCGATTTGGCGGGGAAGAATTTATAGCTTTATTTCCAGAAACTAATAGTGCGGAAGCGCTACAGGTGTGTAAGAGAATTTGTACAAAGGTTGAAACACATGAATTTAAGAAGGGAGAAGAAAAGATATCTGTTACCGTAAGCATTGGTGTTTTTTGCTCTGTGGAGACGGAGGTATTTGATGATGAGGAAAGGTATATTAAATGTGCCGATGAGGCATTATATAAAGCAAAGGCTGCCGGACGAAATCGTGTTGTTGTTTATGAGTAAGCAAAAATAGTACGGAAGCATATACATCATAAGCGTATTTTATAATTTTTATACAAGAGTAAAGGCGCCCATGGCCCAATTGGATAGGGCATCTGACTACGGATCAGAAGGTTGGAAGTTCGAATCTTCCTGGGCGCATTTTTATATTATTTCTTGTACGGCAGTGTATGTATTAACCCGAAGGAGGAATATTGTATGGCACGAGCGGTCATAGCAGACGACTCACCTTTTTTACTAAAGCAACTTGAGCGGTTATTAAAAAAGAATAACATTGAAATTGTAGGAATGGCAGCTAACGGAGAAGAAGCGCTTGAGCAAGCAACGAGCGAATTACCGGACGTTATTCTTCTTGATATTAATATGCCGGTAATGGATGGATACGAAACGTGTCAGCACCTGAAGCAAAGTGAAAAAACGAAAAATATTCCCATAATTTTCCTGACCGGCAGTAAGGCAGAGGAAGATATTGTAACAGGATTAACGATAGGCGCACAGGGATATATTACGAAACCATATAACGAAAAAGAGCTTATTGCGCGGATCAATGTAGCGGCGAAAATACGAACGTCAGAGAAGGAAATCGAAACGCTTGCATTAACAGACGCCCTTACCGGACTTTATAATAGGCGATTTCTCCTCCAGCGGTTTAAAGAAGAAATAGAGCGTACCGGGCGGCATGCTTCGGGGCTTTCATGCATGATGCTCGATATTGATTATTTTAAAAAAATCAATGATACCTACGGACACGACGTTGGAGATTTTGTTTTAAAAGAAATAGCAGATGTTTTACGTACTAATGTGCGTGAATATGATACTGTTGCTCGATTTGGCGGGGAAGAATTTATGGTGCTTATCCCCGGCGCTGCCCCTGTACATGCTTTGGAGATAGGCGAAAAAATTAGAAAGAAAGTCGAAGAACATGAGTTAAAAAAGGATGATGAGAAGATATCTGTTACCGTAAGTATTGGTGTTTTTGGTTGCATGGGTATACCGATCCTTGATGATATAGAGCAATATATTAAATGTGCAGATGAAGCATTATATGTGGCAAAAATCAGAGGCCGGAATCGTATCGTCACTATACAGTATGAGTCACCACGATACCGATTTGTAACCAGTCAAAAGAAACAGTAGATTTATGAGCAAATATGAATCATGAATATTTCATGAAAGAGGCATTAAGGGAGGCACGTAAAGCCCTTGATGCGGGGGATGTTCCTGTTGGAGCTATTGTTGTTATTGACAATAAAATTGTTGGAAGAGCACATAATCAAGTTGAACTTCTCAAGGATCCTACCGCCCATGCCGAAATGCTCGCCATTACGCAAGCAGCATCTATGCTTTCTTCACAACAGTTACAAGACGCCGTCATGTATACCAGCTTAGAACCATGTCTTATGTGTGCTGGTGCGCTTGTTCTTTCGCGGATGAAAATGCTTTTTTATGCAACACCTGATCAAAAAACAGGCGCCTGCGGCTCGGTTTTTGATGTTGTAAACGATAATCGTCTTAATCATCAGGTTAAGGTAGTGCATGGACTCTTAAAAGACGAGGCACAACAATTATTGCAAGATTTTTTTAAAATGCTTCGTAAAAGAAATGATGACGTTGCTTAATTCGTTACGTTCGTTAATATAATAGATACTCAGGAGAGATGGCCGAGTGGACTAAGGCGCACGCCTGGAAAGCGTGTTGTCTCCCAAAGAGACACATGGGTTCGAATCCCATTCTCTCCGCCATTCTATCGTATATATAGTATAGCAGAGGGATAATAGTAGCTATGCTTTTTCAATTTGTGTAAATAATTTCTTAAACGTCATTATTTCTGCCGACTCTTTTTTTAAAGGTTGGGTATTGGCAGGAAGACACGAATTAGTGATTACCGTGTCCAGATAGTGCTGCATCTCTCGTATAAGCGGCCAGCAGGGCAATGTGTTTATTGTATCTTGAAACGCTTCAAGGTCAGTGACGTTAATTTTACCTGCATTTGCTTGCGTAATAAGTAAATTTAATTCCAGCATAAGCATATTTCTTTTCTTGTGAAACCCTTTTTTTTCAAAAGTTTTTATTATTGTTTGAAAGGTGTTACTTCTTTTGAGTGCGCTTAAACACATTTTATAATGTAGCTTTTTATTAGGATGGACGAGATAGTGTTTACTTTGCTTTGTCATATGATGCAGGTAGCTTTTTATGAACTGATAGCCATAATCTGCTGTTTCATTTGGAAGATATGCCGGTTGCTCCCCATTTCTTTTGACAGGAATATCAAATATTTTACTCCACCCTCCGAGAGATTCGATTTTTTTTATTGTCCGTGTTTGGCCGCAGTTATATGCTAATTGCGACGCAAGGAGCGGTTCTGTGTCAGTGTCTATTTTCCCAATAGCCTTATAGTATTCAAACGTATTATATTGAAGTGCAAGATGTGCCATGCCAAAACAAAGATTAAGAGGCCCATGCAAAAGGGCCAAATATTCAACACGGGAGAGAGTTCCGTTTTTTATCTTGAGTTTTTTTGTCAACTTTTCGTCAAGCTCTATCTGTCTGTTGGCGAAAGATAAAGAGGAAATGACATAGTCAGGAAGAGCGGTCATTATTTCTAATCGAGTCATTATATATTTTTTCCTGGCGAGCTCTTTTTGAAGCTCTCTCCTTAATACTGGGGTGCGTTCTTCTTGTGCCGCATCTGCCAATTCCTTAATTTCTTTTTCGAGATACACGATTTGCTTTTTACTCTGTTCTTTATTCCCTGCTTTTTGTTTTTCTTTCAAAAGATCCTTAATTACTACAGGCAATGTTTGGGTGATTCCACCGGCTCCAGCAGAGGAAACAGCAGCTTCTTTCCCGCGAGATTCTTTAAAAATAACATGTTTTATAATTTCCCTATCAAGGTTTGTTGCTTTGCTAATCTGCGAATATAACAAATCATAGATTTTCATTGTTTCATCTGGATTGCTAAAGCGAAGCAGCAGTGTATAGCGCCCATTATAGAAAGTTTGTCGTACCGCAATCCCATGCATAAGCATGGCACTGAACCATTGCTGAACAGCATGCGCATCTTGAGCGTTATCAAAGACTGCTATTTCAAGGTACCCTTTTTCTTTTAAGATGGAATCATATGGAAGCGAAGCCGTAGGATTAAATATGCGAGCTTTTGTTAGTGCGCTCATATCACTTGCAAATGACTTTTGAATACTGCTCCTATTGATTGCGCTGCTCAAGTTGTGCATCAGAGGAGAACGCTGATTAATTGTATTATTTTCAATCTTCCAAGGTGTCTTTACACCATTATTATTAGCGGGTACGCTTAGAGGATATTGCCATTGATATAGATCTGACCATCCAGTCGAAGTGGTGCTCAAGATGCCTATTGATATAATGCTAATGCCTTTTATTAATTTGCTGTATGGTTTTATGGCCGCTTCTTTTAACATAGACACAGTAGAGGGCGTTATTAAAAAAAACCGGATAATGAAATATGGTTTATTTCATTACCCGGCTTTTTACTCGACCCTACTTAAAATATAGCATGAAAGAACAAAAATGCAAGATAGGACAGAGAAAAAAGAAGGCATATTGCGCGAACCAAACCCAAAAGAGATAACGTGGCAATATGGCTAAGCGGTGAATGGAAAATGGTGCTTGAAAAGACGCTTATTTTGCAAGACGTTGTGACAATCAAGTTAAGAAAGCAAGCAAGCATATTTGTATAGCACAGCGATACAATAGACGTTATAATTTAGCGATACAGGATTCATAGAAGTTTTTTCACTTTGCCCGATGAAGTTGAGAAATGTTTAAACAGGATGAAGGGTCTTATGCTCGATATTATGGAGTTGCTAAAACATGCAATAAGAAGCAATGCATCGGATCTTCATTTGTCCGTTGGTTGCCCTCCACGGTTAAGGATAAACGGTGTCGTAGAGGAATCATTGCTCCATTCAGCACTTACCGTTCAGGATATTAAAAAAGTAATGTATGGACTCATGAAGGACGATCAACAGGCAGAATATGAGCGTTTAGGAGGAATAAATATACTACTCGATTTATCAACAGTTGGCCGCTTTCGGGCAGATATTTTTAAACATAAAGGGACTATTGCAGCAACGTTTAGAATTATTCCTTGTGCAATCAAGACATTAGAAGAATTACACCTACCACCGGCTGTAGCTGACATTTCTAGAACAGCGAATGGATTAGTATTAGTAACTGGTTCAACCGGCGTGGGGAAAACGACGACATTGGCCGCAATAGTTAATTTAATTAACGAAAAAAGAAAATGTGTTGTTCTTTGTTTAGAAGATCCCATAGAAATTTTACATACGCATAAAAGGAGTATTATAATTCAGCGAGAGATTGGCGCTGACGCTTCTTCGTTTGCGGTTGCAGTAGATTCTATACGCCGGCAAAATCCAGACGTTCTTGTTATCGGAGAGTTAAAAGATGTGGAGAGCGCATCCGCGGCGTTAACAGCAGCAGAAGCAGGCTATCTGGTATTGAGCACCTTGAATGCTACCAGTTCGACACAAGCAATAGAGAGGTTGATGAATATGTTTCCACTGCCGCTACAAGGCCAAGCGTGGATCCAACTTGTCGGATGCTTAAAGAGTATTATCTGCCAACAATTAATACCAGCTAAGTTCGACGAAAAACTTATTCCTGCCGTTGAAGTAATTTACGCAACTAAAGCGATACGAAAACTTATACGTGAACGAAAAATCTCAAAACTCATGTCGGTTGTTCATGCCAGCGCTGACAGTGGCTTGATATCAATGGATCAGGCTATTCAAAAGCTTTATCGTAAAAATATGATCAGCCGTGACACCGCATTGCTACAATTAAAGAACAAAGCGTCTATAGAGGAAGAATAAAGATGATCGCGATCTATTTATCCGCTCTATCGATTGTCATAGAACAATATAAATGAACCCTCAATTGATACACTCCTTTTTATCGGCACGAATGAAGAACGAACCCATTGTCTACCTTGACTCAGCGCGCACAAATTCTTCTAATCGCTATTCATATCTTTTTTGTGATCCCATAAAAATTTTAAAAACCAATAATTATACTGAGGTGCATAAGCTACTAAAAGAAATAGATGATTTAGCGAACGACTATTGGCTGGCGGGATATGTGTCATATGAAATTGCCTATGGACTAGAAGAAAGACTCTACAAAAGTATCCAACCTTCATTAAAGTGCAATGGTAATCTTATTTGGTTTGGCGTTTTTGAAAAACCATTTCGATTTGACCACGTTAAAAAAGCATGGGAACCATCATTAAAAAACAATAAGCATTTTCCATATCAGCAGTATAAGAAAAAGAATAAAAAGCAAATGCCACACAACAGTTATACTTTTTCTATTGAGTATAAAACATATGAAAAAAAAATAAGGGCAATAAAAAGGTTGATTGCCCGTGGTGAAACGTATCAGGTTAATTTCACCTTTGATGCTACAGTAAAAGCAAACATGTCCGCGATCGAATTATACACAGCATTGCGTGAACACCAAAAGACACCATTTTGTTCATATCTCAATACTGGTGAAGAATACATTCTTTCTTTTTCACCAGAACTTTTTTTTAAACGAGACAAAGGGAACATTTATGTGAAACCGATGAAAGGGACAGCTCCTCGTGGCAGGTGGGATGAAGAGGACAGGACATTACGAAAATATCTTAAGTGTGATGAAAAAAATCGTAGCGAAAATATCATGATCGTAGATCTTTTGCGGAATGATTTGGGAAAAATTTGTGAAACGCGGTCAATAAAACCACGGCTTCTTTTTAATGTTGAAACTCATCCGACGCTTCATCAGATGACCTCAACTATTAAGGGAATGCTCAAGCCTTCTCATAGTTATAGTGATATTTTTGCCGCTATTTTTCCATCTGGCTCTGTCACTGGTGCGCCGAAGATTCGTACAATGGAGATCATTCATGCGCTTGAGGAAGGAAAACGGGGTGTGTATTGTGGCGCTATCGGGTTTATCTCACCGCGCGAGAAGGCAGTGTTTAGCGTTCCCATTAGAACACTTCAAAAAAAAAGCAATTCAAAACATTGGACCTATCGAGTGGGAAGCGGTATTGTGTGGGATTCTTCAACACAAGAGGAATGGCAGGAATGCAAAACTAAGTGTCAATTTCTTACCACTGAGCGATTGCCAAAGTTTGAACTTTTTGAGACAGTGTTATGGAATAAACGCCTTATTTATATAGAGGACCATATGAAACGGTTAAAAAAATCGGCCCACTTTTTTAACTATCCTTTTTTTGTTGATAAAGCAAATCATTTGCTTAAGGAAATAAATAAAACAGTAAAAGATAAAACGCGTCAAAAAGTCAGGCTTTTTTTAAATGCAAAAGGGTCCCTTCGATGGGATAGCTACCCCATCGAAGAATATAGATGGCGGGGAAAAGCACCTATATTTTTTTCTAAGGATGCGATTGATGAAAAAAATATATTTTTATATCATAAAACAACGCATCGCCCATGGTACGATGAAGCAATGAATGCGATCCGCAAGAGAAATTGTTATGATATGATTTTTATAAATTCAAAAGGGGAAATCACCGAAGGAGCGCGAACGAATATATTTGTTAAAAAAGGAGGGATATTCTATACTCCGCCACTATCGTGTGGGTTGCTTGACGGTATTTTACGCCAAACGCTTATTCGCCAGAAAAAATGTTTCGAGAAAACTTTTACCTTGCAGGAGGTTCGAAATGCAGAAGCGCTTTATTGTGGTAATTCTGTAAGGGGATTACAGGAGGTACAACTGATATGCAAAGAGATGAACTGAGAATGGACTACGTTGGAAAATGCTTATAGCGCTAACTCTTGTGTAGAATAGCGCATTTTTCTTTTACAAAAATTATTTATGAGTACGCTTTGGCCCGCACACGTTTTAATAGGGTGGAGAGATTGGTGATGATATGATATAATCGTCCCCTCTGTAGAAAGTTAACAATATCAGAATGCCCATATTTTTAAAAAAATGAAACAAAGATATAACATTTTTATATTCATTTCTTTTATGAGTGCGATCAGGCTAATGCCATGCTGCGCAGATACTATTTACTTTCATAATGATGAGCGTGTAAAAGGAAATATCGTGCAAGAAACACAAGAGGATGTGATCATTGATGTTGGTGGTGGTAGCATAACATTTTCAAAAAATGAAATCGTAAAAATTGTGCGAAGCAAAAATAACACACAAAAGCAAAATGTACGAAGCGTGCCGCTACAAGAAAAGGCACGGCCGTCTTTAGAAAGTGTATACGGACATTTTAGGAACCTTAAAGAAAAAAGAGAAGAAACAATCACAAAGAAGCGTGTCTGTAAGCAGCTGTATCAAAAGATTGTTCATCATATGGCCACAAATATTACGTATAACGATGTGCTTAAAGAAATGCAGGCCAGAGCAGATGAGCGCAATATTTCAGGAGACGTGCAAGAATACAATAGCATTAGAAGAGAAATGGACATTCTTCAAACAAAGAAAGCAAAGCTGGTTGATGAAGGACGAAAGATAATAGAAAATATCATTACACAAGAAAGTGAGCTTTTTAGTCTTCTCCAGGATTTATTCTTGTTATATGCGCGTTTCGATGAAGAGCATAAACGACTTACTGAAGAACAGGTTCAAGGGGAAGATACATATTATCTCAAAGAGCTTGAAGAGGAGGCACGAGGAATCGCAGACGATTTTAAGCGAATCGAAATCGACTGTTTTGAAACAATTTGTGGCCCTGGCGTTGAGGGTGTTTTCAATGGAACAACGCAAGCTACCTTATCGATTGATACAAAAGTCCCCTTTGTGATTCTTTCGAAGGAATTGGCCAATACATTGGGCGTTCATGATTCTTTGGGAATAGGCAGCATTAACCTTTTTTCGTTTGGCATAGAGTTTGGCGATGGAGTGCCGGTGTTTTTAGATTCTATAAGGATTGAAGGGGTAACAGTAAAAAATATAATTGCTGTTATATCAGATGATATACTCTACCCTGATGTACATGGAATATTAGGAGTTCCCTTTATCAGAAATTATGCAATTCAAATTGATGAGGAAAAGACGACAATAACCCTTCACGAATTTAAACCACAATAAATACGGTCAACAACGTAAAGCAGCTATACGTAAGACGTTAAAAGATTACCGCTTACATCAATACAATTGAATGATTCCTTGAGAAATCAAGGGAGGTAGTGTAAAATACTACGCCTTTGTAAAAAGCTTGTTTTGTGGAGAGATGCCAGAGTGGTTGATCGGGGCGCCCTCGAAAAGCGTTGTGCCGTAAGGTACCCTGGGTTTTCCGCCACAGGACGTGGCACCTGCCTGTCGATACAATATTAATTATTGAAACGGCAGACGGGGATCCATCGCATTCCCGGATGGAATTGATGCGATACATTGCCACGTCAGCACATCCGTGTGCGTGGCGGATTAATCGCATCCTGCGATGGAGAATCCCTCAGTAAAATTTTTTGTAACAGAACAGGCACTTTAAAAAATAAATAGATAGCATGGAGAGATGCCAGAGCGGTTGATCGGGGCGCTCTCGAAAAGCGTTGTACCGTAAGGTACCCAGGGTTCGAATCCCTGTCTCTCCGTTATTGGTTGCGCATAATAAGAGAAAGGTTATTATGTCATATATAGTTTTTGCACGAAAATATCGGCCACAAATTCTTGATGAGGTTGTGGGGCAAGACCATGTTGTTCAAACGCTAAAAAACGCGATTAAAGAGGGAAGAGTTGCGCAGAGTTATCTTTTTGTAGGCAGTCGTGGTGTCGGAAAAACATCGACGGCACGCATACTCGCCAAAATTCTTAACTGCTTGCAAAGAAAAGAAAAAGACATAGAACCGTGCAACGTATGTGATTCCTGCCGGGAAATTGCGGAAGGGATAAGCTTTGATGTGCTGGAAATTGACGGAGCATCAAATCGGCGAATCGATGAAATTCGCAACTTGCGGGAAAATGTCAAATTTAAGCCTACGTATGGTAAATATAAAATATATATTATTGATGAAGTGCATATGCTTACCACAGAAGCATTTAATGCGTTACTGAAAACATTGGAAGAACCTCCAGTGCATGTAAAATTTATTTTTGCTACGACCGAGCCGCATCTTGTTCTCCCTACCATTGTTTCTCGTTGCCAGCGATTTAATTTTAGAAGGATTCCTACGCGTGTTATAGCCGAGACAATAAAAGACATCGCAAAAAAAGAAAAAATAAAGGCAAAAGAAGAAATCGCTTTTGCTATTGCAAAATCGGCAGACGGAAGCCTTCGCGATGCAGAAAGTGTTCTTGACCAACTTGCAAGTTATTCCAACGGAAACATTACTATTGAGGCGACTGAAGAAGTGCTGGGTTTTACAAAAGAGGAGACGTATTTGACTCTTGTCGATGCGCTTGAAAGAAAAGATTCTCAAAAAGTCTTGACCAGCTTACAAGGCGTTATTGCAGAGGGTAAAGATCTCCGTCAATTTAATAAGGGACTTTTACAGATTTTCCGTGATATTCTTATGACAAAAACAACAAAATCCCCCGAGAAGATGATCGAACGCCTTCCAGAAAGCATTAAAGAATTACAAAAAAAAGGGACGCTGTTTACCGTTGAAGACTTATTATACATAATAACTATTCTTCAAAATCTTCTTAATCAGATCCGATACGCCTCTTCCCCTCAAATTTATACGGAGATTGCGCTCGTGAAATTAACCAGTCGTGAAGAGATGGTTCCGTTAGAAATGCTTATTGATAGACTTGATGGATTGAAAAATGAAAATGACAAAGGGGGCACCATCTCAACTACGATGAACATGCCTTCCCTTCATTCTCATCAAGAAAGAGAAAGCAGCCAATCTAAAGACATACAAAGCCCTGAGGGACGTATACAACAAAAAGTAGAGGGGTATTTGAAAACACAACAGCAACCAGACAAAATAGATACAGCAATAGAAGCAAGCGAGCAAAAACAAACTAAATCCATTACATTAACAATGATCGAAGAACAGTGGACAAATATTTTAAACGAGGTTAAGAAAAAAAGGATGTCGCTCGGCGTTTTCCTCTCGGAGGCAGAGCCTATAGATGTTGAAGAAGATGTGCTCGTTGTAGGTTTTCCCAGTGAATTTGCGTTTCATAAAGAAACGGTTGCAACAATTGACAATAAAAGAAGCGTTGAGGCGGCAATAGAAAATATTATGAAAACCCCACTTCGTATTAGTTATGTTGTGACAAAAAAGGATGTGCGGGAAGAAGTGCTTGATGCAGCATTAGATAATGGCCATCATTCAAAGATTGTTGAATCAGCGGTCAACATTTTTCATGGTAAGCCTGTTCGCAAGAGAGGTTAGTTTATAAATGATTACCTGGGGAATATTAGAAAGGGAATAGAGGCGTGTCAGCATATTCAGAGCTTGTTCAAAAATTAGTTAAAGAACTCAGTCGTCTCCCGGGGATAGGCCCCCGTTCAGCAGAGCGGATTATGTTTTATCTTTTAAAATCAAACGGACAGCAGGTTAAACAGCTCAGCGACCTATTAGTCCAAGTAAAGGAAAAAGTTTTTTTCTGTGAAAAATGCTATAACCTTTCTGAAGGAAAGGTTTGTCATATTTGTCGAGATGAAACGCGGGACCATTGTCTTATCTGCGTTGTTGAAGAACCCAAAGATGTTATTTCGTTAGAAAAAAGCGGAGGATATAAAGGCGTTTATCATGTTCTTTTAGGTGCGTTATCTCCTTTAAGTGGTGTTGGACCGAAAGAACTTAAAATAAAAGAACTTGAAGAGAAAATTAAACGGCAGAATGTAACAGAGGTTATTATTGCTACTAATTTCAATACAGATGGAGAAACGACGGCTCTTTATATTGAAAAAGTTCTTAAGCCATATGGCGTGAAGCTTTCACGCATTGCTCGTGGTATTCCTACGGGAAGTAACCTCGAATACGTTGATCGAGATACCCTCGCCTATGCAATAGCGGGTAGACAAGAGATTATCTAAGCGGCAAAGAGATTGACTTTAGATTTACTTATCGTTATAATTTGTGCTCTTTTTTTAATATATTTATCCCTGGTAGCTCAGTTGGTAGAGCAGGTGGCTGTTAACCACCGCGCCGCTGGTTCGAGTCCAGCCCGGGGAGCCAATCGGACATCACAGGGCGTGAAATATCGTCCTGTGATTCCAATAAATTAAATAGCCTTGTATCGGTTTGTTTACCGTACAGGGCTATTTTTATGTCTGCCTCCGTTAGGATCGCTTTATGCAGGATACAGTTGATAAGTTCCTTCTTCTGGTAGGGTTTTATTGTATCGAAGATTTCATCAAACTTGGTCAGCATTAGTTCAAGCATTTCTTGGCTAACCGCTTCCTCTCGTATTTCCTCAATCATCACTTCTAAATTGCATATTCCTTGCTCGATTTCTTTCCGGCGCACTCCGAGTTCATTCAGCTTGTCTTTTAAAAAGAGCGAATTTTCATCCGTGGCCAGTTGTGTCCACTGATCGAGTATGCCTTGCGCGAATTTCTGCACTTGTGCCAGCTCGTGGCGCATATTATCCTTCTGAGATATAAGCTGTGGTAATTCGGTTTGAATGTTCTTGTTGGTTGTTTTAATAATTTCCGCCAGCACATCCTTGTCGTTAGAAAGGCTTTTAATGTATTGAATAATAAACCCCTCAATTTCTGCCGCTGAAATCCTGAATTTGCATTTATCATTCTTGCAAATATAGTAGTAGTATTTCGTTTTCTTAGCGCCAGTGCCAGAACCGCCTTCCATTTCACTACCGCATGTTCCACACCATAGTTTCCCGCCATTTAGGAGATACGTATGTTTGATGGCTTTAGCGGCATTATGCTTCGAGCTGTAATTCTTTTTCAGCAAGAGCTGTGTTTGGTTAAAAGTTTGCTCATCAATCAACGGTTCCCAGACCGCTTGCGCTGTCCGGTATTTGCGGTTCTTGGGAAGTTTCTCTTGGTCTTGATTTGCCCACCGCTTGTTGATCTCTTTAATTCCGATATAAGCATAATTTGTCAATATACGATGAACCGAACTATATACGAATTTGCGGGCAGGCGTGTGTTTGCCTCTGCGTGAAGTATAGGCTTTGGTTCGGTAACCGTTGTTATTCATCCTTTTGGCTGTTTCGATAATAGCCCCGCACTCAAGATAAGTTTTAAATGCGAACCGTACCAATGCTTTTTCCTGTTCATTTACGGTCATATATCCTTTACGAATTTCATCAAGATCGTATCCCACTAAATGTCCACCATTCCATAGTCCGCGTTCAGCGCGCGCGAGTGTTGCGTCACGATTTCGCTCGGATGTTTGCGTTCGTTCAAATTCAGCAAGCGCCATCATTATGGTTATGAAGAGTTTCCCCTGAGAGGATGTCGTGTCGTAATTTTGTTTGAGGCAGACAAACTCGACATTGTATTGCGTAAGAATCTCGAAGAAATTTAAGAAATCTTTTACGGATCTGCTGATACGGTCAAGCGCGACACAGCATATCGTATTCACTTTGCCGGTTTTAAGATCTTCAAAGAGGCGTGCAAATTCAGGGCTTCGAAATGAATCTTTTCCAGAGACGCCTTTAAGAATATAGGTCGCGGACTCGATCCATTCTTTTTTGTTTTCCGCCATGTTTTTGTAATCAACATGCGCCCGCAGTCGTTGCAGTTGGTTTTTAAGAGACCCCTCTTCATTATCTGCCTGCCGATCAGTACTCACTCTAATAACAAATCCACATCGTTTCATTAGTTAATCTCTCCTTTTAGACACAACCCTATAACACCCCCCAGACAAGTCAAGCTGAATCAATCTCGCCAAATCCGTCGCAAATTTTGCGAGATTCGGCGAGTACATGTTCGACTTTTTGCTTCAGGGATCGGTCTTTTTTGAGGTACCCATTCTTTTTTAGGTATGCGTAAAACCCGGAAGCAATCACATTCGTAATGATTTGTCTTTGCGTTTCCGAGTTTTCAGGTTCCGTGAAAGCAATAGTTATTTTCCTGTTCATAGTAAACCCTCCACTTATGACTTACAGAAATACGAAAGAGGGTTTCGCAAAAACATTCAAGTGATGCATATAACCGTAATAAATTCAATTAGATACAAACCTCGCCGAGGTCTCGGCAATAGATAGTAAGCCAGTTTAAGGCTACATTAAAGACGGCTCTTTTGGATACCCAAAACCGGAAAGGAGGGGTGTCTATGAGCCTGAATTATCGAGGATTGTTTGAGAAGTCGGAGGTTGAATTAGTTGAAAAATTGGTGAGTAAGTTTCAGAAAACATATCCACTCATGAGATTAGAAGGAGCGGATGATCTTACGCAGGAATGCTTAATTCACTGGCTTGATCGTAAATCGAAATACGATAGCGGCCGTGGCGCAAGCATGAAGACATTTATGTCGCGTGTGGTAGTTAATTTTTTAATAGGAATACGAGACAACATTCATTCAAAGAAACGAAAAGAATTTTACGAAGCAGCTTCATTTAATGCGCCACACGAAGAAGGCGAGGACTCTCTTGAGTCCATGATGGGAAAATGCGACGCCTCCGGAATTACGGCAGATATTCATATCGTAATAAAGCAACTCACGCCTGAGCAATTTCAAATCTACAAATACATTCAAGAGGAAGGGTTAAGTTTAAACGCTATCAGCAAAG
>JAHJGZ010000091.1 GCA_018823795.1 Candidatus Omnitrophota bacterium | reverse complement strand
GTCCATTATACACCATTTTCCATCTTAACTACTGGTCTGAAAATTGGGGAGTACCGCACTAACACCGAAAAAAGATTGTATACTAAAGTCATCGGCAAAATGGCAGACCAGAAAAAACTTAATATCGCATACAACGGCGTTAACATCGTTGGAAGTCCATCAATCAATAGTGCCCCCGAAAAAGTAAAAGTCACAATAATGCCCAATACTCCAGCACTATTACCCCATTTTATCAGATAGTTCCAAAATATACCCGTAAGAAAACCCGCGACAACCACCCAAAGCCACCCGCCTTCCCAATAGGCATGGGCTGAAGCAAGATACGGTCCCATGTTATAGATAGGCGCCCCATACCCTATTCCTCTGACCAAATACATCGCACATCCATACTTTGACAAATTAAAGCTACCAGCGGGCCTTTTCTCAGGCCAGATCATTCTTGGAATTGGCAAAACTACAGCCCCTTCTATTGCTTTAATCCCTGCAGACTGTCCGCTATCAAATAACCGATAAAGTACAACCGAATTTCGCGGCCCCTGAGCTCTTTTAGCAAAGTTTCCCCAAAAACTTTTTTGTGAACTCTCATATGTATCCTTACTCCGCATATATGTCATTGTTTCCGCCACAAGATCTAGGTTCCGTCCCCGGCCTTGTCTATCAAAATATATCGACCTGAAATCTCCGGAAAGAAATGTCGAAAGCGGAGCTACTAGAAATACTATTACTAAACTTGCATATATGGCTTTTCTCCGATTGTTCATAATCCCCATTAACATAACAAATATTAAAACCCAGACTATACGTCCGCGTGTACCCGTAGCCATACCACATAAAAACACCAAAAGAAGCAGTATAAGTGCTACCACCCATGTTACCTTCCTCCATTTCGCCCTACTACCTAAGTTTACATAAGATTCCTCCATTTTTTGCTGCCTTCTTCGATTAACGCCAACAATAACCATGCTCGCAGCAACAATCGACGACAGCCAAAAAACTCCCCTATCCCATGCAATCAGAGTTTTGATTAGCGAATTTGCATATTCACTTGTTGAATCTACCACTATCTCCCCAATAGTTTTTGGTGCACCTATCAATTGACTCATGTATATAGCTATCCCCATCACAATTAAAAAAACTAAAAAAAAATGATCTGTTTTCCCTCTCTGGTTTGTTCTCTCTTTAGTCTCAAAAGGAATCCGAATTTTCATATTCAGTCCCAATGCAAACATAGAAACAAATATCCCTTCACCTATCATCACAATAAGCAAATCTTGGGAAGTAACTGACCACAACATCGCTTCTTCGTATATAAAACCAAAGAAAACAGCATGCCAAACCGGAAATACAACAAGTAGCACCATATGAATCGATGTGACGCTTAAAATGCTCAACCGCAATCTATCTCCCGAACGGTATGCATACTTTGTCATTCCACCTAGGATCATTACAATCCCCAAACTGATAATAATTAAGTAAAATCCAATCATTTTTTGCCTTATGTCATTGTATTTTTGATCGCTTTTCGCAATTCAATAATTTGTTTTAAAAATTTTCTCGAGAAAAAAGTCCCTGTCCAATATCCGAAAAATTTAGCATCCCATATATTCTTACACATCGCCTCAAAAAACATTCCCCTCGCCCCAGAATGATCCCCCCGTTTCAGCATAAACTTTCCAATACCAAAAAAAACATTCGCCAGAGCCTTTGCTTTCAGATTCAACAACCTCTCAGGAGCCCGCTTAACAGCATTTTCAATAATCCGAACTCTGTTTTTCAAAGTAACTTGTAAATCGCTAATCGAGCTCTTATTGAACGGATGACTCCGGTACATCGCTAATGGATATTTCGTGTAATAAACAGGATGCTTTTCTGCGATTCGAATCCATAAATCCCAATCTTCCGACCGCATAAGAGTTTCATCAAAATATCCTATTTCGTCAAACACACTTCTTTTCAGTATCGGCGTCGGTGACGGAATGAAATCTTCTAACAGCAAATGTTGTAAAATATCCCCGTTTAGAAATTTTCTCGCAGTTCGTGGCCGATATAATATGTTTTTATTTTCTTCGCCAAACATAACCACATTTGTATATGTCCAGACCAAATCAGTGTTATTCTCTAATACTTTTAACTGTTCCTCCAACTTATTTTCTATCCATAAATCATCTGCGTCTAAGAAAGCAACATATTCGCCTCTTGCCGCCTTAATTCCAACATTGCGCGCTGTCGCCGACCCTCCATTTTTTTTATATATATACTTGACTTCACGGTTATACAATTTCACCACTTCACCCGTGTTATCTGTCGACCCATCGTCCACAACAATAACTTCGAAATTCTTGAATGTTTGAGAAAATACACTATCTAAAGTTTCCGAAATATATTTTTCGGCATTAAATGCC
>JAHJGZ010000009.1 GCA_018823795.1 Candidatus Omnitrophota bacterium | reverse complement strand
TGTTAATAAACCAGAGGCTTTTCTTTGCAATCAGTGAGGCCCTGCCCGCTTCATCAATTTATCAAGCTCAATCTTTTTAAAAGATTCCTTATGTATGTTTTTTACCGATAAGGAGTTCTTCTCGCAGTACAAATATTGCTCCAATGGTAGGATAAGACAGTCATAAAAAAAGGATTAATGAATATACCAGCGCTTAGTCAATTGCGTATTAAAACAGGTGTGATCTCTTAAAAACCATTATTTTCATAAGTTCATATTATATATTTAAGTTCCCATAACGGCGGCATGTCTTATATGGATACGGGCAGTTAACAGCATGCTTTAAATCTCGAGCTATAGATCGTGCTAACATTTTCTATTTGAACGCCTCTTTTAATAATTGTCCTTTACTATATTCGGCGTCAAAATTCATTATATAAGCAACGGTATTACAAATATCAAGATGAGACGTTTTTCGATCGACTTGTTTCCCTTTATATACATTCGGGCCGTACAGATATGCCCATACATGAGAAGGGTTATCACTATTATTTTCTGAGTGGTTCATAAAATATCTATTCCGTTCATGATCTGGTGTAACAATCAAATAGGTATTATTTCGGTAAAAGGGATCTTCTTGTATCATATTCCATATTTCCCACGTGATTTCATCGGTTCTTCTTAATGTCGTTACATATTTAGCCCAATGGGCTACATGTGATATGTCAAGGCTATTTATATTAAAAAGCATAATTCGCGGTTTATATGTATAAAAAACCTTTTTGAACATTCTAAAATCAACCTCATCAATGGCGTCCCAAAAATAGAGTAGCTCTTTATCCGACATTACATCATAATACAATTTTTCTTCAGGATTGAGGAGGGGGAGAATCTCATTGCATAACAATTTGTCAACTTCTGCAGGATAAGGAAATAATGAAGCTCGTAAAACACACGGACGAGTGTTCTCGCGAAATCGAGGGCGGTCACAAAACGCTGTATAGGCCCCAAAACTACCGATTTCCCAATACTTACTGGCAGAATCCTTGTATTTCTTTCGTGCATATTGGAATACTGTCGGATATTCGGCAAGCACACGATGTAAATCGTAATTATAATGGTAGCAGGGGTTCCCTGATAACATAGCAACAACAGTACACACATGAAATTCATAATTGTAGTCATACATATTGCTATATAAAGTCCCTTCCGGAAGCAATTCATTTTTAAGATGCGGAATATACTGCCCCGTTTTATCACCAAGAGATTCCTCCAACCGCACTCCACTCCAAACTAAAATAATGACATTAGGAACATTACCTTCAAAGCGTTTTCCTCTTTGAAAACAATCTGAAATTAAAACTATACCCATAAAGATAACTAATACAATAAAGCTACATAATACAATATTTTTTGTTATCTTTTTCATATGTATCATGGTATTCGTATAGCAATCAAACGCTCATCATTTTCATTAATAATACACACGTCATTAACTGCACCAAGGCAATGAGTATATTTTAGCGAAGACATCGCTAATGAAAAAAATTTCCGCTGCCTCACTTCTCCCGTTTGAGTATCTACTATCATTAATACTGTATGCACGAATCCATCATCTCCGCTCCAATCCGCAATTTGCTTTTTTACCGATATGCTAAGACATAGTTTATCTTTGATAAAAACAGAATTCGAAATATGCCATAGTTTTGGATATTTATCTGTAATATATACCTCCCACAATTCTTGGCCCGTATTACAATCAACAGCAGATAAATAGAACATCTCGTTTTTCTTTTTTACAAAAAATATTTTATTCTTTTGAAAGTGAAACATTTCTGACTCATTCAGTGACCATAACTGCAAAGGGCTAGAAACAAACTGCCAACAATCGTTCATTGTTTTTTCATATGATAACGGAGAAAGTTTTGTTGAGAAACGCTCACTTTTTAACCCCTCATTCCAAACGACTACTTTCCATAAAGGATTGTAACTGACTACGTATTCTTCTGTTTTTGCTACTCGCCAACCTGCCTGATTAGAAAACTCTCCTTGCTTATGGATAATTTTATCCTCATCAAATTGAGCACACCAGAGGCCTGTTGAAAACTGGAAATAACAATACGGATAACGAAAACAAAATGAAAAATCTAACGCATTGAGCAGTTGCAAAGCTTTCGTTTCATCACCGCTCACATTAATCTCACGAACGGTATCCCCTTTTGGTAAAAGGGGATACACATTCATTTCTTTAAGCATCTGACCTTTTTTATAATCATATAATGTGACTTTACCATCAAGAAGATAAAAACACGTTACATAGTTTTCATCGACATCCATTTGAGCGACAAAGAAGGACTCTTCACTTATTTTAGAGTAACAATATCCCGTTTCTGGCCTTATAAAATAAAGTTTTCCTTTCCTGAAATGAACAACGGTATCTTTTGTAAAGATAGTGCTATAGGCAAATGCATGATCTTTTGCAACAAGTGTTTCTTGATAGGTAACAAGTTGTTTATAGTCTATGTCATCGTTCGAAATGGTCCATACTAAACGACCGGTTGCAGATTCGAGCCCCATAAGATTAACACCGTCAAAGATAACGATAATATCACCATACAGTGCAGCAGAAAGGATTTTATTTAAAACAGGCCTCACTTCCCGATCGGTCCGATATCCAAGGATAAATTTTTTCCATATGATTTCTCCGTCTGCTTTTCGGATACATAAAAGCTGGTCAAATTTTAATGCGAGAAAAAAAGGAAAATCCTCTGAAACATTCTTGATATTAAGAGTTCTTAATCGTTCCCCTTCTGCAAGAACGAAAGAATCGTCCTTTATACGGTCCATTACTTCGATCTTTTCACGAAACCCTTTTTCTTTGATAACATGTATATTTGTGCCACTTTGTTCGTTGAGGAAACTCCCACACCGCATATAAATGTCGTTATATAAACACATTTTATTGCCTGCAATAGTAAGCGGCTGATCCTTAAAATATTTTTCAGATGCAAGCAACAGTTTGGTATACTCAGCAGCAGACAACGCATCCTGTTGAATCCTTTTCTCCAAGAGAGGTCTATCATTATCCAGAATTTCACCTCTCATTAATCGTTCCCACATTTTTCCCGGTTCACTTTTATCGGAAGAGCGGTTTGCTAACGATTCCCTTTTTCCAAAACAGAACAATTCGCCCGTTTCTACCTCAAAATATATCCCCTCGCCAAGAGTCCCGGCTAACCAACTTTCACTATTCGGGGAAACAGCGATTAGCTTAACCGCAGGATCAGACGTTGCATCGAGAAAATAAATATGAGTCCCTACTTTAAAAAGGCAACTTCCTTCACGGCCTCTGACCACTCCCCTTAATGAATTATTAACTACCGAGCACACATAACTTTCCGCTCCCGATATAACATTAATGGAATAAATTTCGTTGTTTTTTAAAAAAAATAGTCTTGCGTCTGAATAGGTCAATATTTTCATTTCTTCTATGTCAATATGCCACCGCAGCGTTCCTGTCCTTTTGTCACATGCATATACATATTTACAATCTCGCGGTTTAAAGAGTAAGATACCATCGACAACAGTAATGAGTGACGTATCATAGGGAGTCTTAATAAAATCCCATCTATACCCTCCTAGTGGTATCGATATATCTGCCACAGAGTATTCTTTCATCGGATATTCATAAATCCATTGAATTGTTCCGCTTCCTATATCAAAAACCGAAGTAATACCTCTATTCGAAATAAAATATATATTCTCATTATCGTGAAAAACAAGTTCGCTTGCAGGACAGACTTTTGTTGAAATCCCAATATACGTGTCCCAAAGCACAGCACCATTGCCTCTATCAAAAAGGACTCCCCACAATTCTCCTCTTCTGTTAATTAACGCAACAAATAAACTACTTCCTATCACATAGGGTTTTGAAGCTATCGTATATTGTCCTAATGGTACCTGCCAATCCAACACAGGAATATCAGAACTAACATCTATGCTTATTAAAGATCCGTTAATTTCTGCGTAAAGTTTATTATTGTCTATCATTAATAAATGTGACGGTTCTGGCGCGTGAATATGGCTCATTCGAATAAGTAACTCTTCCCCGCCAGATAGATTGGGAGGCGTAAAATTCCAAAGTACAGCGCCAGAATATGCATCATAACAGAATATTCGATAATTATTTTGCATATAAACCTTCTCTTTATAATAATAAGGAAAAGCCGGCGGTTCCTCATAAATCTGATTCCACAATCTACTCCTTGGCCTCAAAAACATGTCATTCTTTAAAGAGTGCGTCCATAAAAGTTCATTGGTAAAATTGTTTGAATCTTCTGAAAAACTAACTGTTTCCTCTTCTTCAAAATTAAATGTCATGTGGATATTTTGGCCCTTTGGAGAAACAGGATTCGGCTTCCAAAACTTGGCAGGAACTTCTGCTAAATCCTGTTTCTCGAAGTTGAGGCACAACTCTGGATAATCAAAATGGAATCTTTCAGGATTTATGTCTTTGATATACTGTGGTTTGCGTGCATCGCCGCAGCTTATATCGATAACTGGGACGGTCCCCACGAGTGTTTTCTCAAAATAATTAAATTCAGGAATAATCTTTACCTCTCGTTTTTTGATAATGACAGCCTTGAGCCATTCAGTGATGTCCACATTATCTACAGGAGAAAACTTTCTCGACAACACAAATAATTGTTCTAAAGACATGCGCGTAAACAATTCTTTACACTTTAACTCTGTCACTATTTTATTTGAATCTCCTATTTGCTTAACGGATTCTACGGCTTCGGCTGAAAAGAAATCGATATTTTCAATACTTTTTATTGTGTCACTTAATGCTTCATGCGCGGTATAACAATTACGAGCAGCAGCAAATGCAATAAAGACGAAAAAAAATAAAAGCAGAAATGCTTTCTGAATAGCATCTCTGCTTTGTTTAAACATATAATTACGACTAGCCTGCATAAAATAAACTTATACTTTCATTACGGACAGATACAATATTTTGAAGCACAGACACACTATCTTTTGTGGCTGCTATTGCTGAAAAAGACTTTATGTGGTCACAGAAAAGCATTATTTGCATTATATCATGACATAATGACTGTAGCGATACGCTTTTTTGAGAAACAGATGATTACACACAGATTTTGTCTGATTAAAAATGTAGGTTGGTTCACTGTGCTATTACTTTTTTTTACAACTTTCAGAATATTACTGAAGAAAATGATATTATATGATACCTATTAGGAAGGACACTTATCGCATTACGTATCACGTATATCAAAAAAAGACGCTGGAAATTACACTATACAATTAAAGCTATCACTTTACTATTTTTTATCCAGCATTTCACATACTAAATCGCCGACTTCGGTAGTCGAATAGCCCATTTTCCCTGCCGAGAGGCTCTTTAATTTTGTTCCGGTAACGGTCATAACCGCCTTCTCAACCATTAGAGCAGCCTTTGTTTCACCTAATGTATCAAGCATCATCCCCATCGCAGAGACAGCTGCAAGAGGATTAATAACATTTTTTCCCGTATACTTGGGAGCTGAACCACCAATAGGTTCGAACATAGAAACCCCTTCCGGATTAATATTCCCGCCAGCAGCAATCCCCATTCCTCCCTGAATCATTGCTCCGAGGTCGGTAATAATATCACCAAACATATTATCGGTAACAATGACATCAAACCACTCAGGATTTTTAACCATCCACATACACGTTGCATCAACATGAGCATAGTCTCGTTTAATATCGGGATAATCTTTCTTCCCAATTTCATGAAAAGCTCTTTCCCACAGATGAAATGCAAAGGTCAGCACATTTGTTTTTCCACAAAGCGTAAGCGTTTTTGCCTTGTTTCGTTTTTTTGTATATTCAAACGCGTAGCGAAGACATCGCTCCACACCCTTTCTTGTATTAACACTGGTTTGAATTGCCACTTCATCCGGCGTTCCCTGCTTAAGAGTTCCTCCCGCTCCGACATAGAGTCCTTCGGTATTCTCTCGTACGACAACAAAATCAATATCCTTCGGCCCTTTATCCTTAAGTGGTGTCTCAACGCCCGGATAGAGTTTAACGGGACGTAAATTAATATATTGGTCCAGTGCAAACCTTGCTTTGAGTAAGATTCCTTTCTCTAAAATCCCCGGTTGAACATCAGGATGTCCAATCGCTCCGAGAAAAATAGCATCTTTTTTGCGAAGTTCTTCAATCGCAGAATCAGGGAGCGTTTCTCCGGTCCTTTTATACCGCTCCCCACCAAAATCGAACTCCTCAGTTTCATATTTAAATTTACACTTTCCAGCGACTGCCTCAAGTACTTTGAGCCCTTCACGCACTACTTCTGGTCCTGTTCCATCTCCCGGCATAACAGCAATTTTGTACATGATATCCTCCCTAACTAGTTTCCCTTCGAGTTAAAAAACTGACTCCCGCTGGTAACGCAGCTAAAATTATAACAATTACCCCAGACATTAAAAAGTACGCATTACTGCTTCGCAAAAGCGGTAGAGAAAATAAGACCGCATCAATCACATAATGTGCAACAATACAATTCAAAATGCCATATCGTAAAAATACATAACTAAAAGCCAATGCAACAATCGTTAATTCAATTCCGCGCGTATAAATGGGAAATACCGCATAACTTGAATGCGCAAACGCCCAAATAACCGATGGTATAAATACGGCTAAAAAAGTTATTTTGAGAACCTTTTTTAAAAAAGATATCGCAAACATTCTAAAAATAAATTCCTCGGAAATGGCTGCAACAAGGCTTAAACTCAACGGCAAGAGGAATGGAAACCAGGTACCAAGAATGTTTGAGTATCGAGTAGAAGGAAACACCCAGACATTGCCATATTTCATCCCCAGAAAATAAAAAAGTGTCACAAACCCTAATATCATAAAAGCAAAGAGGTAGCCCCCTAAGATTTCTTGTTGCGTGTTACGGTTAATTCTTTTTCCTTCCAACACCATATGCAACCCCTCAACTTGCTTTTTATAAAGGCTACGCGCAAGAAAACTACCACCACAAAAAACAATAATAATAACGATCACATGATTGATAATCCCTTTAAATTCACTGATAAGTTCGCTGCCATAATAGACAAAAAAGTTTACCTTCGTATCATATCCTGCTGTAATAAGGGGAATACTATTTAATATATTGAGAATATTGGGAATCCCAATTAAAAGAGCCAGTGCAACCATCAGACGATATCGCACTGATTCCTTGCGAAAACTAATGATAAACATAATAATCGCTGCCACATAGAGCATCATATAAAAAAACGAACTAATAAGCGCGAGAAACCTTCCTTCTGAGAAAAGTTTTCGAATATGCCGGTCAAATATTTCAGGGGTCCAAAAAAAAGCGCGAAAACCACCAATGCGCGAACCGTGAACGGTCACCGAAAGGCGTTGCATCCCCTCTCCTTCTTTACCACCTTCCTTCCACGTTAGTTCACTTTCATTCTTTTTCCATACAAAAGAATGATCAGTTCGTTGCTCACGTTTCAGACTTGACGATTCGATCGTTTCATAATTTTCAATAAAAATACCGTTATTGTGTAAAAACTCAATAGCCGTTTTTTTTGCCGCATCTTGTGAAAGAGCCTCACCGGAAGCACGTTCCTCAAGATAATGGCTGAATCCGTCTATCCGCCCGATAGGATTTACATCTACATCAAAACCTTCTTTTTCGAGTTCTTTAAAAAAACGGACACTCCAATACCAAATAGGGACTTCTTTCTTTGCAAGCTGATTCGCAGCTAAGAGCCCCAAACATTTTTCTAAAAAAACAAATTTCGTTCGATCACCAGAAAACACAACACTTGAATGATAGCCGGACACATCATACCCCAATGCCGTTACATATTCCTGCGCCCGCATGAGCGCCTGTTTGCGATCAAGCTTTAAGTCAATTGATGCCGTTGGAAATGCTTGTTCAAATAAAAAAACAAAAAGGAATAATCCGAGCGCTGCACTGAGAACAAATAAAATTTTTTTAACATTATTCGACTTCATCCCGTACCTCTTACTCCTTACCCTTTTTTTTTACCCATTCCATAAGCCCTCCGGCGCTGATAAGCTCCTGCATAAACGGAGGATATTTTGAAGCATGATACTCCTTATGGGTAGTAACATTTTTTATGGTCCCTGCCTCTAAATTCACTTCGATTTTCTCTCCTGTTTTAACATCATCAACTATCTCGGGGCATTCTAAAATGGGCAGTCCAATATTAATAGCATTTCGGAAAAATATTCTTGCAAATGTTTTGGCAATCACGAGTGAAACACCACGTGCCTTAATAGCAATAGGAGCATGTTCACGTGACGAGCCACACCCAAAGTTACTAGCACCGATAATGATATCGCCCGATGTAACCTGCTTCAGAAATGTCGCACCGCCTTCTGCGTCTTCCATACAATGCTGAGCAAGCTCTTGTGGATCTCTACTATTAAGATAGCGAGCCGGAATGATCTCATCAGTGTTAATATTATCACCAAACTTCCAAACAGTTCCTTCAACAATCATAATACTCTCCATTTTTTATTTGAGTTCCGCTGGATGTGTAATCGTACCCATAATTGCCGATGCAGCTGCCACAGCGGGTGATGATAGATACACTTCACTTTCAGGGTGTCCCATACGTCCTACAAAATTTCTGTTCGTTGTTGCGAGCGCCTTCTCCCCTTTAGCCAGAATTCCCATATGCCCGCCAAGACAGGGACCACACGTCGGAGTAGAAACAGCACAGCCCGCCTCAACAAACGTGTCAAGCCAGCCGTTTTTAAGCGCTGTTCGATAAATCTCTTGTGTTGCCGGAAAAATAAGGCATCGCACATAAGGATGTATCTTTTTTCCCTTTAATATTTGAGCAGTAACAGCCAGGTCAGAAATACGTCCGTTGGTACATGATCCGATTACTACCTGATCGATTTGAACATTTCCTATATCACTTACATTTCTGCTATTACTCGGAAGATGTGGCAACGCAACCTGCGGCTCTAATGTTGAAAGATCGAATTCATGGATATCTGCATAGTGTGCATCCTTATCAGACCGAAACAGCGTATACGTACGCTGGTTACGTGTTTTAACATATTGCGCTGTTATGATGTCCGGCTCAATAATCCCGTTTTTTCCTCCTGCTTCAATGGCCATATTGCAAATGCAAAACCGCTCATCCATGGAAAGATCTTTTATCACCGATCCGGTAAATTCCATCGCTTTATAGAGCGCGCCATCAACACCGATTTTCCCAATTGTAAAGAGTATAATATCTTTTCCTGATACCCATTTTTTTAGTTTGCCGGTATAGACAAATTTAATACTTTCGGGTACCTTAAACCACACTTGACCCGTTAAGTAACATGCTGCCAGATCTGTCGACCCAACACCGGTTGAAAAAGCACCTAATGCACCATACGTACAGGTATGAGAATCGGCACCAATAACGACATCACCGGGCAGAACAATACCCTGTTCGGGTAATAAGACATGTTCAATACCCATCTGCCCGATCTCAAAATAATGTTTGATATCGTATTGTCGAGCAAAATCACGTAATACCTTACACTGCTCAGCCGATTTAATGTCTTTATTCGGAGCAAAATGATCCGGCACGAGTGCAATTTTTTCACGATCAAATACTTTGTTTGCACCTGTTTTTTTAAACTCATCGATAGCAAGCGGAGCCGTAACGTCATTGCCTAATGCCATATCAACGTTTGCTAAAATAAATTGTCCCGCCTCAACTTCACCTTCTGAAGTATGAGCAGCTAATATTTTTTCTGTAATGGTCTTCGACATAGTATTCACCCTGTTTCATTTATTTTATACCCTTCGTATAAGTGCAATTTCTTCACAATCAGGAAAGAACTGACAGTCAATACA
>JAHJGZ010000090.1 GCA_018823795.1 Candidatus Omnitrophota bacterium | reverse complement strand
TTTCTTAACAGTATGAATGATCCCAAAGAGCACGAACGAACGATTAATGAAATGTATGATATTTTTGCCGACATTCTTGGTCTAGCTCGTCAGAATGGTACAAAAATTGACGCGGATAGTGCCGTACGAAAAATTAAGTTAAAAATACGGGAAATATTGGGAATAGAAGAATTAACAAAACTTAGGGAAAGAATCATAAGACAGGCTATAAAGTCTATCTAACGCGGTACTGCCCTTATAAGGTAGGATACATAATAAGCTTCTAACATCGTAGGTTAGAATAGAACTCTCTCGGAGGAGGGGGTTGGGTTGGTGGTTGTTTTTGCTATCACAAGCATTTTTGGAAAAGTTGATATTACATGAATAACGCAAAAGATATTTTTGATCAAATAAGGAAAGGTGGCATTGACTATATAAAAAATAGTATGCTTAACAAGCAGTTTGAGCATACGTGGATTGATTGTAAGCAGAAGCATAATAAAGGAACTGGCATTCTTCATGATGATGATATAAAAAATTTTGCAAAGGCGTTGTCGGGATTTGCAAATGGAATGGGTGGCGTTTTAATTTTTGGTTTAATTGCAAAGAAAGAAGGAAATGGCGATGATGCTATTGATATAGTAACGAAAATTCAAAGTATAAAAGGCCTTAAACTTTTTGAATCCCAGCTAAGAGAAAAAGAGAGTCGACTCATAGCAAGAGGTATTCCAGGAGTGGAATACAAGACCCTAGAAACAGGTGATGATGAAGGAGTATTATTATTATATATACCAGAAGGGTCAAATCCTCCGTATATGGTATTAAAGAATAGGCTGTTTTACTATAGAGCCGGGGATAGTTTTCGACAAATGGATTTGCTACAAATAGAAAGCCATGTTTTAAAGAAAATAAAGCCGGATTTGCATTTGAGAGTTAACATGCGCTCTCGCGGTGGTGGTGGTGCTCAAGCTGACCGTGATAGATTGAATTTAGATTTCAAAATCGTTAATGAGGGGTGGGGAGTGGCAAAAAATGTATTTTTAAGAATACTTATTGGCAAAAATAGTAAATATAGACTTATCAGATCTGCATCTTTAGATCACAGGTGGCAAATATTAGGCCGTTCGAAAGATAAAATATGTGATTGGACATATGATAAAGTAGTTCATCCAACGATTTATGTTACACCTGATTCATTGATTCTAGAGTATGAACGTGGTCATGGTGTTGATTATGATGGCATACCTTCTTTTAAAATTGATTTTTTATTGTGTGCGGATAATATGCCAGTAAAAAAAATATCTGTTACCGAAGAAAGTCATGAGATGTTCTGCAGGTTTGCGTCATTGAAAACTAAGGACTTACTTTCAAAATATGTTACTTAGGCTAAAACGCATACGTGAAAGAAATTATTTAATGATTAAGACATCATGAAGTGCATTTATTGCTTAATCGACCAACCTAAAAGTGCTTATCGCAAGCGTGAGCATGTGATGCCACAATGCTTCGGAAAATTTCAACCTAACAATCTAATACTTCGCGACATTGTTTGTGATAATTGCAATCAATATTTTGGAGAAAAGATCGAGATAGCTTTAGGTAGAGATTCCATTGAGGGAATCATGAGGTATAAATTTGGGATTAAACCTCACAAGATACCAAAAACACACAAGAGATTGACATTTAAAATTCCAAGCGGTCCACTAAAGGGTATTATAGTGATACCGACATGTTCAAAAGTTAAAGGCGAAATTGAAGATATACCAGCTTTGCAAGTTGGCTTTCTAAAGAAAAGTAAAAACGAATTTGACTACTTCGAACCACGAGATATTCCTTCGGTAGATGAATTAAAAAAGAACGATTACGATATTCGTGAAGAAAAAATATTTGCAATATTCGAAGGTAAAAAAGAACTAGAATATTTGCGTAAGGTATTAAAAGAAAGAGGTGTCGATTTCAAAGAGGTAGTTGAAATGGACTGGCCCGAAGAAGTTAAAAATAAAAGTCAGATACTGATAACCGGAACGGTCCGGATGGATCAAACAATTATGCGAGGTTTCTCCAAAATAGTTTTTAACTATTCGGCGTATATTTTGGGCAAAGAATTTGTTCTAAGAGATGATTTTGATGCGATTAGGAAGTTT
This sequence comes from Candidatus Omnitrophota bacterium, assembly GCA_018823795.1. GTDB lineage: Bacteria > Omnitrophota > Omnitrophia > JAHJGZ01 > JAHJGZ01 > JAHJGZ01. The sequence goes on along the minus strand of JAHJGZ010000090.1, from coordinate 3,576 downwards.
ATAAGATATGGGGAAGGGAAAGATAAAGACTTTTTTCTTCCGAATCAGCCACCAATACTCCACGACGATAGAATGTTAAAAAAATTCGGAGCAAAGGTTACTAACGGTCACATATTAGTATTTGGATGGGAGAAAGGCATGGACTTACATGGCCTGTTAAGCATATTTAATTTTAATACATATTTAGTTAAGCTATGTCACAATTTTACAGGTGTATGGCGTCCAGTAAAAAGTGGACACCATTTTGATATAAAAACTAAAGAAATAAATCGTGTAATGTCGCTGCCCAAGCAGCTACTACCATATCGTTAACGCGAAAAATCCACGACAGACACCTAATTAATTAAAAGAAATGGAGTGAATGCGATGTCATACATTTTAATTCTTTACGATATTCATGAAAAAGATTTGGTGCGAGACTTTAATGATTTATTTGAAGAATTAAACTTTGGACCTATAAAATTAATAGCATTATCTCCGGATATGGGTCTAACTTTAGAAGGTAAAGAAGGGCAATATTTAAAATCGGCTGAAGGCGTAATTTTTATCATTACGCCAGGTGCTGAAAGGTTTGGCTCATTTTTTCCGTCACCAAGTGTATCGCATGAAATGGGACAAGTAAAACAAAAATTTGAAAAAAAGCCTGAAAATGTCATATATCTTGTCGATAAGAAATGTAATCTACCTGCAATCGACCAAAAAGGTTATATTCAATTCGATCGAAATAATATGCGCTCAATTCTTGAGTCCCTAATACAGTTATTCAAAAACTTAAAGCAAGCAGGACTTTTTAGGACCTCTCCAATACCAACGGAAATGAAGAATAAAGTGAAACAAGTAGACATAAAAGATCTTCACAAAAAATTATCTAACCGCTTGCTTGCTGTTGCTTTTGATATAAGCAACATCCCTGGTGGCATAATTTGGGATAGCGAATTAGATAAACTTTTGCATACAACTTATAGCATGAATGTGCAAGACATTAATTTCTTAAAGCGAGACCTAGAAGCAAATAATCTCGTTAGCCATCAAGTAAAAACAGACGGTAGACTTACCTCAAATTTTTGGATTTTAAGTGGGATTGGTTGGGAAGTTGCTAGACTTGAGGTCGCAGAAAGAAAAAAAACCGGCAATGAATCTCTTGGCGCTCTATTATCCAAGATTCTTGAGAATAAAAAAAACGAGGGGAAAAATACAGACTGAGACAAACCAGATTTCACACCCCTTTATTATTCCCGCCTTTAATATGCTCGTCTCGTAGCAATGTTACAAGAACGCTCATCGGTCTCGTCTCGAAACGGCTGCAACGCCCTTTCAGGGATTTGCAGCCCTCGACGAGATAAATTCAGTCATAATCTTACATTCACTTCGTTCTGTAAGATTAGACTTCATTTATCCCTTGTATTTTCACGTACGTTTGGTAGACTACAGCGTTTTATAGAGCACTAAACTTAAATTTGTATACTTTTTTAAAGGATTTGTCTTTTAAAAAGTATAAATTCCTGCCTGCCGGCAGGCAGGCGGACAGCAATATGACTTGTATACTTTTTTAAAGGATTTGCCTTTAAAAAAGTATAAATTCGGCCTTATACTTTATGTCGTGCTACGCACTTCATAAAATATGGCCTCATTTAAGGGAGCGCGAGATGGAAATTGGAATTGTCGGTTTGCCGCAAGCAGGCAAGAGGACGTTGTTCGATTTATTAACGTCAACGTATCATACAGAAATTCTTCCCCGTAAAGGGGCGAAGACCCCTGACCTGGGAATGTCAAAAGTGTATGACGACCGCCTTGACCGTCTGGCAAAACTCTATAATCCGGAAAAAGTGATCCCTGCCGCAATTACCTACATTATGCTGCCGCGCCTTTCAAAAACCTCCGATGATAATCAGGATGCATTTAAAGCTATTCAGAATGTCGACGCGATCTGCCACGTCGTGCGGGCACATTCCGATGAATCGGTATTCCACATTGACGGCTCAGTCGATCCCGGCCGCGATATCGAATTTCTTGAATCTGAATTTATTCTGCATGACAGCATCTTTACCGAACACCGAATAGCGCGGCTCGATAAAGATATAAAAATTAAAAACGATCCCTTGTTGATAAAAGAGCGCGAACTTATGGTACGCATCAATGATCAGCTCAATAAGGAAATTCCCTTACGGCTTATTACCTTTACCGAGGATGAGGAAAAGGTCCTTAATGCCTACCCGTATCTATCACGAAAAAATATGCTGGTGGTGCTGAATGCCGATGAGGATGCCGTGAATGAGGAGGAGGGGCAGTTTCAGGATCTCCTTACCGCATGTGAAGCGAAAGGAATACACAGTATGCTGGTCTCGGCAAAGATCGAAAAGGAACTCGCCGAACTTACCGATGAGGAGGAGCGGCGCCAATTTCTTGAGTCTCTGGGGATTACGCGATCGGCTCTTGAGAAGATGACCCAGCTGAGTTATCGCGCCTGCGATCGTATTTCTTTTTTTACGGTCGGGGAGGATGAAGTACGGGCCTGGACCGTGCGCCGTTTTGCATGTGCGCCGGAGGCAGGGGGGGCGGTCCATTCTGATATTGAACGGGGGTTTATCCGTGCCGAGCATATGCGGGTCGAGGATATATTAACACTCGGGAGTGAGGCAGCCGTGAAAGAAGCAGGTAAGTTTTCTCTGAAGGGAAAAACCTACGAAGTGTGCGACGGGGATATTCTGCATTTTCGTTTTAGCGTCGATAAAAAAAAATAGGGGCATGCTATTAAAACATTACAGCATCTTTTTGACAGAAATTTGGCGTGGGCAGACGCGATCAAGAAAAAAGATCCTGAATTTTTCTCACGATTGTCTGAGCAACAGAACCCGGAGTATCTTTGGATCGGCTGTTCGGACAGCCGCGTTCCTGCAAACCAAATAGTAGACTTGCCCCCGGGGGAAGTATTTGTTCATCGCAATATTGCAAATGTCGTCGTTCACACAGACCTGAATTGTCTTTCGGTAATACAGTTTGCTGTTGAAGTACTCAAGGTAAAGCACATTATTGTCTGCGGTCATTATGGGTGCGGCGGTATTAAGGCGGCAATGGAAAATCAAGAGCACGGCCTTATCGATAATTGGCTGCGCCACATTAAGGACGTGAGCCGTTTTCATGCTAAAAAGCTCAAAGGACTAACACCTGATGAGAAGTTCGATATGCTGTGTGAACTCAATGTAATAGAGCAGGTAAAAAACGTGTGCAGCACAACGATAGTGCAACATGCGTGGAAAAAAGGCTGTGAGCTCTCTATCCATGGGTGGATCTATAATATCAAAAATGGCGTTTTAAAAGAGTTGGCAAAACCCCGCGAGGGTATACGTGAAGGCAGATAAACAGAGAACAGTATTCTATTGTTAATTTTGAATTATTCTTTCCAGAAACGGCCGCACACCTCTTTATTTTTCCTGAGCTCGCTGAGGAGTTATGAATAGAGTTCATTAGAGTACAGTCCTTTATAAAAAGCTTTGTTATTGGTGAAAGAATAGAATAGAATACACTGGCGTAGAACACAAAAATAATATAACCTTTTATAAGGAGAAAACTATGAAA
>JAHJGZ010000089.1 GCA_018823795.1 Candidatus Omnitrophota bacterium | reverse complement strand
TATACATATTAGAATAAAAAATCCTTTTCTCATCTTTTTCATTTTTACCACCTTTTTTTATGGGATTTATGTATTTTTATAAGTTCTTTTATTTCAACAGTTTAGATTGTTCTATTTTAGCTGATTTAATCTTGAATGTATGCGATTTTTCTTATAGTGATTAACGACTTTTTATAACGAAACTTAACTTCTAATATTAATCAGTACTTGATCTTACAGTTTATTTATCACTGATAAAATTACGTGGAAATTTAAATGTATTGTACACACTAAACTATCACTTTGCAATAAAAATTATTGATAAAAAAGATAAAGGGGACAGCGCCCTTTTTTATTTTATACTTTTTTTTTAGACCTTCCTGGGTTTATACATTGAAACGATCTTTTTGCCTCTTGTTCGATTCTTTTCATAAACGCAGCTGTGCCGACTGCATTTCCTCTTTTTGTTTTTAATCGTATTTCTTTCACCATCTCGCTATCTGATTCTGTTAAATACGATTGCCATTCTTCTGGTGTCATTTCCAGCGATTCTCTTAAAGGAATAATACCTTTTTCACCCCCGACGTGATCCCGTGCACTTGACCATTGATAATCCCACGCCGCGGCAACTATTCGTTTTCGAACCGGATTACATTCAACATAGCGTATTGCGCGATATAAATGGACATCATCCAATAAACAGGAAAAAAAACGCCCCTGCCACAGATGACCGACCACTCCCCTTTTTTTATTGATATATTGCGCATATCGCATATGCGTCGTATTAAAAGTTCGAGAAAGCCCGTCAATCGTTTTTGGTATAACGATAAAATGAACATGATTCCGCATTAAGCAAAAGGCGAGTATCTCAACGTTATATTTCTCGCTATATTCCTTTATCCATGAACGATACTTTCGAAAATCATTATCCGATTCAAAGACAGTTTGTTGGTAATTTCCACGTTGAGTAACGTGGTGAGCAATGTCCGGTATGACGACACGTGATTGACGCGGCATGTAAAGAATTATACTGGGACGTTTCTGCAGAGTCAATAAAAAAGGGCGCTGTCCCCTTTTTTTCTTCTATCGTGGAAAATTCGTGCTTGCTGACAAGAGTCTGTACCAGTGGAAATTGCTTCTACACATTCAAATACTTATCGATAAGGCTTACAAAAAAAGAGGTACCCCACACATCCAACGAAGCCTTTTCATATTCTCGCACAAACGGAAGGATTTCACGCCGTGCAACGTCCCAGTCAAGGTGTTCTACTTTTTTTCGTAGCTCTCGAAAGCACCACTCACGCGTAACATCAAGATTCTTTCCTTTCCACCGGCCTGTTTGATACAAGGCCGACTTCAATAATGCAAAATTGATATCTGTCTTATGTGTACAGTACCAGATCAAATCATACCAATCTCGCCCTTTTACATATTCTCTACATAAAAGGGCGTGTAATTTTCCTGCAAACAATGTTGGCATGTCATGAACAGTCACGGACACGGGAAACGGAAAGGTTAAATAGCGTATTACACATTCACTTCCTCGTGGAGGATTCGTATCTACTTCGATTTTTATTTTTATTTTTTTTATCGTTGCATTTACTTTAATATAATCGAATTCGAGAAGCTTGCCGATCGAATTGTCCTTAATAAAAGCTTTTTTAACCGTGCTTGCCGCCTTCGACCGATCAACAATTTCAAAATTATATCCATATGCAATGAGTTCTTTTGCCGCAGATTGCATATATGTTTCGAGATCGAAATTCGCATTTGGCCTATTTAACACAAAATCTAAATCTTCGGAAAATCTGTTTGTACTATGAAAAATGCGTAGAGATGTACCCCCGTGAAATTCAGCATGTTTAAAAAAATCTGTACGTGTGAGACCCGCAAGAATGACTTCTTGCGTAATTTCTCGAAGAGCGTGTTCTTCTTCTTGAAGATTTCTACAACTGTATGACTTTAGACGATTCTGAATGATAGCAATACTCATACCTGCATTTCCTTTCTCATTCCTAGGATAAACGAACGTAATCTTTCGCCTCGATAATTATCATATACTGAATCATATTCCTCGGGTGTTACTTGCGCAATAAGATCTTCATCAATACGTAAACTCTCTATGAGTGGGGCAACCGAGCGCCATTTTTTTTTATGTACGTACACATAATCACATAACGCTTTCAATGGTCGTGCCATAAAGTATATTTCTTCGCCAGTTACGACCCGTTCAACTTCTGCATAGAATGAATTCTGTGGAATATGATGGTAGGCAAATCTGCCTAATGGTGTTTTATAATTAACCGACCGTTTTATACTCACGCACGTTGTCATAAAAACACCTTCGGGAATCCATCCATGATACGATAAGGATGACTCTAAGCTCACATACGACGGTCCATAGAGCAGTTGAGCAAGGTGCCACATATTAAGCCCATGCCGTTGGTATTTTTTTTCTAAACAATAAACCCCCTTCTTAAGTCGCAGGATATTTCCTGACTGCATTGCTCTTTTCATCAGTGCATATCTTCTATTACAGCTACCTGCAAACAATACAGCAATGTCCCGATCAGTAAACACATCATACGATAATTTTTCTAGTACGCATTCTACAACTTTATTCATCGAGTGATCCTTACGGTTATAAATTGCATGTAACTGTCGGCTAGTGACAGTTACATGCAATAATAGCATCCATTTATTCCTTTGTCAATACCATAATACATAAAACTGTCATTATTTGACAGGCTTCAGCATTATTATGGCGACACGTAGACTATTGTGCGCCATTTTGCCAATTAGTCAAGTCTTTTTTTAAATGTACAGCAGAAACCACTAGTTCCACCTACGCGGTGGAATTGGGTAACTTTTTAAACAAGGCTGCTTTTACAAAATCGCGGAAGAGCGGATGGGCTTTATCCGGTTTCGATTGAAATTCAGGATGGAATTGACATGCCACGAACCAGGGATGATCTTTAACTTCGATTATTTCTACTAATTTATTATTCGGAGATGTTCCTGCTAAGGTCATCCCCTGTTTCTCAATAACCTTTTTATATTTCATATTAAATTCATAGCGATGACGGTGACGTTCAGAAATCACCCCTTTTCGATACGCCTTAATACTTTTTGTGTTTTTCTTTATTTTACACGGATAGGCACCGAGACGCATACTTGCCCCTTTGACCTGCACCTTTTTTTGTTCTTCGAGTAAACTAATAATCGGATACGGTGTTTTTGGATTAAATTCTGTCGAGTGTGCTTTTTTCATACCGCACACGTTCCGCGCAAATTCTATGACCGCAGTCTGCATGCCGAGGCATAACCCAAAGTACGGAATCTTTTGCTCTCGAGCATATTGAATTGCTTTGATCTTTCCTTCTATCCCGCGCCGGCCGAAGCCGCCTGGGATGAGGATACCTGATACATCACCTATCTTTTTTCTCAAAGCGGTCGGGTTTCTACTCACAATTTCTTCCGAATCTATTTTGACAACGTTAACCTTCGTATTATTTTCAATGCCGCCGTGCACTAATGCCTCATAAATAGACTTATAGGCATCTTGCAAAGCAATGTATTTACCAACAACCGCTATCGAAACTTCATATTTCGGCTGTTTTATGACCGCAACCGCTTTCTTCCAACTCACTAATTCTTTCACCGTTGATTTTAAGTTGAGCATTCGCACAATCAGTTCATCAAGCCATTCATTCTGAAACATGATGGGAACTTCATAGATCGTTTTCGCATCTAAAGCCGTAATAACCGATTCTTCCTGCACGTTACAAAAAAGAGCTATTTTTTTCTTTGTCTCGCGTGAAAGATTTTTCTCGCTGCGGCAAATAAGAATCTCAGGTTGGATACCGATCTCACGCAGCTTACCAACACTATGCTGTGTCGGTTTTGTTTTTATTTCATCTGCGGTTTTTATATAAGGGACAAGAGTGAGATGAATGTTTATTGCATTCAGCAATCCTAATTCCTGTTTTAATTGCCTGATCGCCTCAAGGAATGGTAGACTTTCAATATCACCGACGGTGCCGCCGATCTCAACGAGCACAACATCGATTTTCTTCTTATGACTCACCGCTTTTATTTTATTTTTAATCTCATCGGTAATATGCGGGATTACTTGAATAGTCCCTCCTAAATAATCGCCGCGGCGCTCTTTGCTAATAACTGAATAATACACCGCACCCGTTGTAATGTTATTACCTTTACCAAGGGGTGCATTGGTAAATCGTTCATAATGACCGAGATCCAGATCTGTTTCTGCCCCATCATCGGTTACATACACTTCACCGTGTTGATAGGGGTTCATCGTCCCCGGATCGACATTGATATAGGGATCACACTTGATGATCGTGACTTTGAGACCACGGGATTCAAGCAATTTTGCAATTGACGCTGTTGCGATACCTTTTCCAAGGCTTGAAACAACTCCACCGGTAATAAAAATATACTTTGGCATAATTGACCTCACTTTGATTTTAAGAGGTAAGAAGTAAGGGCTAAGGGGTAAGTGATGATCGCAACTTTCCCTTTAATCCGCCTAACATCCTTCCCACTTCTTCAGTTTTTTCGTATAAATCGTTAAATTGATTTTTATTTAAATATCCTAAATCATTACTCAAAATCAAATAATATTTTGTTTCTTCGAGTGAGCCCTGTGCTATATCTATGAATCGCATAAAATCCTTTGTACTCTTCTTATATCCTTCAGCAATATTTGCACATACAGAAACTGCTGATCTTCTTACTTGAGAAATTAAACCAAATCGTTCATCAGATGGATACTCTTTAGTAATTTTATAAAGCTCCAAAACAAAGCTGTGTGCTTTTTGCCATACTTTATAATCTTTAAAAGATTTTATCTGCATGTTTTGCTTTTTCCTTACTTCTTATCCCTTTCCCATGGTATTCCTGAATCGATTTTACGCTCAATGTATCTTTAATGGCACTTTCAATACCATTGACTGCTGCCTGCGCCCCTTGAATAGTCGTTATACACGGCACTCTATGCTGCACTGCTAAATTTCTAATCTCTTTTATGTCTGTCTGTGGTTTGTGCCCTGAGGGGGTATTGATAATGAGATTTATCTCGGTATTTTTAATTAAGTCGGACACGTCAGGCCTTCCTTCCCCTACTTTATTGACAAATGCTACGTCGACATCGTATTTTTGTAATATACGATGCGTCCCTTTCGTCGCAACAAGGGAAAATCCTAAGTCTTTAAGCTTTTTTGCAAGAAATACGATCTTCTGCTTATCAGTATTTTTTACACTAATAAAAACCGTACCTGATTTTGGCAATTCCACATTCGCACCAGCTTGTGATTTTGAAAATGCCATACCAAATGTCTTGGCGATCCCCATAACCTCACCGGTTGACTTCATTTCAGGACCGAGGACCGTATCGACACCCGCAAAACGTGAAAATGGCAGTACCGATTCTTTCACGGCTGTATGTTTGATCTCCTTCTCTTCAGTAAAGCAAAGTTCAGTCAACGTTTTCCCTACCATTACGAGCGCTGCAATCCGTGCTAAAGGTACTCCTGTTGCTTTTCCAACAAACGGTATGGTACGTGAAGCACGCGGATTTACCTCTAATACATACAATTGATCATTCTTAATCGCATACTGAATATTCATCAGCCCCTTCACTTTTAATGCTTTTGAAAGAGCATACGTTGCCTTACGAATGCTTTCGATTATTTCATCTGAAAGGGTATACGGCGGAATGACGCACGCACTATCTCCCGAATGAATACCTGCCTCTTCAATATGTTCCATAATCCCGCCAACGACGGTTATGTCCCCATCTGAGATAGCATCAACGTCAACTTCAATTGCATCTTCGAGAAACTTATCGATCAAAATAGGCTGATCGTCAGATACTTCCACTGCTTCTTCAATAAACGTTTGTAAGTCATCTTCTTTATACACAATCCTCATCGCACGTCCTCCCAGCACATATGACGGCCTAACAAGTACCGGATACCCAATACGAGCCGCTGCTCTAAAGGCATCCTCTTTTGTGTACACAGACGTATTCTCCGTCTGTTTCAGCTTTAATTTTTTTAATACATCACTAAACTTGTCACGGTTTTCAGCTAAATCGATCGATTCAACACTTGTCCCAATAATCGGCGCACCTGCTGCTGCAAGATGCCGTGCTAAGTTTAACGGTGTCTGCCCGCCAAACTGCACAATGATGCCATCCGGTTTTTCTTTATCGATGATATTCATGACATCCTCAAACGTCAGCGGTTCAAAATACAGTTTATCTGAGGTATCATAATCGGTCGATACCGTCTCCGGATTTGAATTGACCATGATTGTCTCATAGCCGGCCTCTTTTAATGCAAAGGACGCATGACAGCAACAATAATCAAATTCAATCCCTTGGCCAATACGGTTGGGACCACCGCCAAGAATCATAATTTTCTTTTTGTCAGATTTTCTCGTCTCATCCTCTACTTCATACGTCGAATAATAATACGGGGTGTATGCTTCAAATTCAGCAGCACAGGTATCAACAAGTTTAAAGGTAGGTTCAATCCCCACTTTTTTTCGTTCGTATCTGACCGTTAATTCATCACTCCCGATAAGAAGAGCGATCTGTTTGTCACTGAACCCGTATTGCTTGGCTTTGCGCATGAGGTCATAGGACATATCGTCCTTTCGGTCAGCAATCTCACGTTCAAGTTCTACGATTTGCGCTATGTTATCCAGAAACCAGAAATCGATTTTTGTCATGTTAAAAATATCATCGACTGAATATCCTTTTTGCAGTGCATATTTAATATAAAATATTCGTGACGCGTTCGGTTCTATGAGTCTTTGTTTTATTTTACTCTCAGGAATATCTGCACATAACAATTTATTATCAAGTCCGCTATGGCCAATCTCAAGTCCGCGCAATCCTTTCTGTAATGCCTCTTTAAATGTTCTGCCGATCGCCATGGTCTCACCGACCGATTTCATAGAAATGCCCAACACATCTTTGGCATCAGGAAACTTCTCAAACGTAAAACGAGGTATTTTTACCACACAATAATCGATGGTCGGTTCAAATGAAGCCGGTGTTTCCCGGGTAATATCATTTTGTATTTCGTCAAGAGAATATCCAACAGCAAGTTTTGCAGCAATTTTTGCAATGGGAAAACCGGTTGCCTTACTTGCCAACGCCGAACTGCGTGAGACACGCGGGTTCATTTCAATGACCACCATGCGGCCGGTATCCGGATGGACTGCAAATTGAACATTCGAGCCGCCGGTATCGACCCCTATTTCCCTGATAATGGCAATTGCGGCATCGCGCATGTGTTGATATTCCCGATCGCTCAATGTTTGGGCCGGTGCAACGGTAATAGAATCCCCGGTATGAATGCCTAGTGGATCAAAATTTTCGATCGAACAAACAATAACCACATTATCTTTACCGTCACGCATTACTTCCAGTTCGAATTCCTTCCACCCGACAATAGACTCTTCAATAAGGACCTCATGGATCATACTTGAGTCAAGTCCATTTTGAGCGATGGCTTCAAATTCATCCTGATTATACGCAATACCACCCCCCGTACCCCCCATGGTAAAACTCGGGCGAATAATAACCGGAAAACCAATTTTGTTGACCGTCTCACGCGCCTCTTGCATCGAATAGGCTAAACCGCTCCTCGGAAGATCAAGACCGATACGGTTCATCGCTTTTTTAAAGAGATCTCTATCTTCCGCCTTTTTTATCGCATCATAATTGGCACCGATGGTTTGTACTTTGTACTTTTCAAGGATCCCTGCTTCATATAATTTGACGGTCACGTTGAGTGCGGTTTGTCCGCCAAGCGTTGGCAGTAATGCATCGGGTCGTTCTCGCTCAATAACTTTTTCCAACACTTCAACGGTTATTGGTTCAATGTATGTCCTATCAGCCATCTCCGGATCGGTCATGATCGTAGCGGGGTTTGAGTTGACTAAAACAACGGTATACCCTTCTTCACGAAGCGCCTTACAGGCTTGTGTGCCTGAATAATCAAATTCACACGCCTGACCGATGACAATAGGTCCTGATCCGATAATGAGGATTTTTTTAATGTCTGTTCTCTTTGGCATAACTGCTTACTTGGAACACGTTAGGGTTAAGAGGTAAGGGATAAGGAGTAAGCTAAAATCCCCTGCTCCCATAAATTTCTTACCATCATTCCTCTATTCCACCTTTTTGCATTATGTTATTAAACATTTTTTATTCAAGCGCCCTGAAGCTTTAAAGATTTTTGCGCTTTTTCTCTTATCCCTTAGCCCTGCGCTCATTCTCCATCATTTTCTTAAATTTCCCGAACAGGTACTTCGCATCATTCGGCCCCGGGGATGCTTCGGGATGGAACTGAACTGAAAATGCAGGAAACTTTTTATGTTCTATCCCTTCCAATGTTTGGTCGTTTAAATTAATATGAGTTACCTCAAAATCATCTTTTTGTAATGTATTTGCGTCAACACAGAACCCATGATTTTGAACCGATATATGAATACATCCTGTCTTCAGGTCTTTGACCGGTTGATTACCGCCATGATGACCAAATTTTAATTTGTACGTTTTAGCGCCGAGTGCAAGGCCGAGCATTTGATGTCCCAAACAGATCCCAAAAAGGGGGACTTTACCGACCAACTCTTTTACCGTATTAAACACATACGGAACCGCTGCGGGATCACCCGGTCCGTTTGACAGCAAGACACCGTCCGGTTTTAACTGTAAAATCTCTGTGCTGCTCGTTCGTGCAGGAACAACCATTACCGAACAATTATTTTCGACCAGTTCACGCAAGATGTTGTACTTAACACCGCAATCAATGACCACTACGCTGTTTTTCCCTTCTGTTTCTTTCTTCTTACTTCTAACGTCTAACGTCTCTATTCTGGCCTCATCCCACGTGTACATTTTTTTACAGGTAACTTCCTTCACTAGATCTTTGCCAACAATCCCCTCAGATGCACGCACTTTTTCTAGAAGTAGGGACACGGCATGCCGTGTCCCTACAGTTGAAGGATCTGTCGAGATAATAGCCTTCATCGCACCGTGTTCACGTATTCGTCTTGTCAGTGCACGCGTATCGATCCCCTCAATACCAATGATATTATTTTTCTTTAAATAGTCTG